>NZ_CAJODJ010000005.1:0-60861 GCF_905233225.1 Methanobrevibacter sp. UBA212 | reverse complement strand
TGATACATCAATTTCTCCAGACATTAATTTTGGGAGTAATGTATCTCTAAGATTAGTTAATTTATTAATTTCTTTTTGATTACATTGAATTTCAGCATAGATGAGTTCAAATCTTTCAGAAATATTTTTTAGTTCTGATAAATCTTTTGGCAATGCTATTTTAAACTTTTTAATTCCTTTTTTATCTAAATGTAAAACCGTAGTTCCATTAACATAACCTAAAATATGTTTTTTAAAATTATAACTTTTGAAAATTGATGCTAATAAGAAATTATTAATTTCCAGAATTTTAGATTCAATTTTCACTAAATCCATTGACATAATAAGTTCATCATAATTTTGTTTGTCGAGCACCATTATGCAATTTCCTATAATGTCTGCGTCTTGAGTTACATCAGTACAGGAAATCAAAACATCATTTTCATTTATGAAATGATGTTTCTTAATTTTATTTGAATAAACAATTTCCTTAAATCCATCGATTCTAAAACTTCCATCACGATTGAAATTTTTTATTGTAACCATTCCACAATCAGATTCTTGCAATTCGGCTCCTTTATAAGAATATCCATTATAAATATCAATTATTGACCCAATATTAACCAGTTCCCAATCATCAGGGACATTATCTAATTCAAAACTCTCAAAATACTCTTTATACAATATTTTAATTAAATTTTGCAAATTTCTATTTATCTTTTCTAAATTTTCAATCTTTAACTCAATATTGTCTATAATTTCTACAATAATATCTTGATTTTCAAGAGATGGTAAATTAATATCAATTGTTGATAATTCAGAGAAAGTTATTTGTGGAAATGTTCCAGATCTTGATTCCGCTAACCCTTGTAAAAAATTAACAACATCTTTATTCTTCAAAATATAATATAAGTACTTTGATCTTATTTTATCTTTTTTAGGACGCAATACCATTAGTTTTGTAGATGCTACATAATTTTTTGATTCAAAATCTACAAATGCATAATGTTTATTAGCAGGCCTAATTTCTGAATATAAAATGTCTCCTTTTTGAAATAACTTTTTAAATTGTCCTTTTATATCTTTATTTGGAACAAATTCATGGTTTAAAACTTTACCATTAAAAACATCAGAAGTATTGATTAATACAATGTTTTCAGTATTTTTATCAAAAGTTTCAGATATCGAATCACATAATTCATCTAAATAAACTAAACTCAAATTTGAATATCTTTTAATGTGTAAAGTAAAAAAATAAAAATCACTAAGGAAGTAGATTTTAAGATTTTTTAAAACAAGAGGTTGAATGTGATTACAATAGGATATCTAATGATTAAGATAGTTATTCAGATTGTTAATTGTTTAAAGTTTGTAATTTTGAAATTATTAAAACTTGGTTTATAATCTATTTACGAAAAGGTTAAAAAATTGGAGAATGGGTAAAAAGTAATTTTTTATTTTTTCTTTGTAATATTTAATAACTTCTTATTCTATTAATATTCCTCTCCAAGCCAACCCTGGTTGATGTCGGGGTATCCGCATTCCTCGCAATACCCGTCATAGTACGGTGCGCCGCATGATGGGCATTCGCAATATGCATAACGATTGTAATGGTTATTTCTCTGGTAGGTTGTATTTGCAGTTCTTTTAGGTGTGGTTGTGCTATTACTGGATGAATTGCTGTCGCTGCAACAGCAGGCGGAAACAACAAGTATGAATAATATCACAACTGCTATTGTTCCAATCATGTATTAATGTTATGTGCATGTAATATTTAATGTTTGCCTATTAAATAGTTTTAAAATAATACTTAACATTATGAGGGAATTTTTCAAAAGAAACAAAAAAGTATTGCTGATTTCATTAATCTTATTTTTGATTTTTGCAGTAGGGGCTGCAGTCTTTACTTTTATCAATATTGGGGATAATTACGGCCAGATTACACACGGCATCCTTCAGGCAAAAGCCAATGGGACACTGAAAGTTGATGAGAGTCTGCCTAAACTGAACACCTTTGATTTGTTTTTGCATAATCTCTTTGCGGATTTGATTGTAATCGTTGGCGGATTGCTGTTTTCAGTAATTTCGCTGCTTATCATAATATTCAATGCCATAAGTATTGGAATGCCCTTCGGTACTGATTTGACCTTTTTTTCAGTCACCATTTTGCCTCATGGAATTATTGAATATGCAGCATCAATATTTTCCCTTGCATGTGCATTCAAAATAACAAAGCTTGAAGTTGAAATGATTAAAACAAAAAGTTTCACAAATGTTTTAAGGGAGCATAGAAGGGAACTTAAGGATATTCTGATAATGATTGTGGTTGTTGTTGTCCTGCTTGCAGTTGCAGCGGTCATCGAATGCAATATTGTCGAGTTGATTGTAAAATGGTATTTCGGAATTTGATTTTTAAAAAATAAAAATAGTTAGGGAGATTAATATTTCCCTAATCATTGGCTTACATTTGGAATTCTTTCATGGACATTATGTGCAGTCCATTTTGTACCCATGCTGTGGTAGTAGTGATTGATTTGTGTTTTTTCACTGTTTGACAGCTGATAGTTGAGCTTGACAACCAAACCGATGCCGGCAAATTTGCTTTTGAGGTAGCTTATGGACACCCAGTTTGTCGGAACATTCTTTGATCCTACATTATAGCTGCCGTAGGAGTTGCTCACCAGAACCTTTTTTCCGTCGGAGCTTATGTCCACTATGGAAACGTAATGGTTTGGAAGGTATGCTATTATTGCAGCGCCTGTTTTCAATTCGTTCATGGCACGGTTAAATGAGGAATCGTCATAGAAATAATGTGTCTTGAAGCCGTTGTCCTCCAGAACGCTTTTAAGAACGGGGATGTTGATACCGTCATAGCAGTTTCCTTCAACCTGGAAGTATCTTTCGGAATGGTAGTTTTTCAGGGCCTGGCTGCAGACGCTGGCGGATGTCGGACCGCAGTTATATCCGGTATTCTGAACGTCACGGACTATAGGGTATGTGTATGATTTTCCTTTGAGATTGACCGTGATGGAACCTGGCCAATATGAATATTTGAATGCCCTGACGAGTTTGGTATTGATTGCCCTTTCAATAACATTCCATTTTTCACGCTTTAGAATGTGATATGTATTTGGAGAAGCCTTAGTTTTGAAGAAAGTATATTTTGACAGCTTGTCATATAAGAACAGACAATGGCTGTCTCTTGTAAGGGTTTCCTTATATTGTGCTTTTGAAAGGGTGTATTTTGCATTTCCGTCTCCCATTACATAATTTTCAGGCATCATGTCAACATCCGGAATTCCGTTTATGGTAGGAATTGAATTCTGTAAAGGATCGAGAACGTCACCTTCAATGCACACCACATTTTTCGAACGTTTATACTTTCCAAGCTTGACAGTGACCTTATAGTTTTTTGCGGCAACTTGAGGCTTGATGATAATGAATCCCTCTGAGTTGGTTTTTTTGGTGAATTTATTCTTTCCAACCCATATCTTAAGGGTTTTTTTGGAAATGGCCTTTTTTGCACCTTGCAGATATACTCTAAGATATCCGTTGGTGAGCAGTTTTGAATTTCCAATCTTGATTTTAAATGAGTTTTGGATATAAACCCTGATTTTTTTGGAAAGTGCATAATACTTGCTGCTGGCGCTGCTTTTTATTTTAAGTGTCACTGATGATTTTTTTGTTTTAATCTTGACTGCGAATTTGCCGTAGTTTCCTGTTGTCTTTTTGTATGTTTTTCCGTTGAGGGTCACCTTTACTTTTTTCTTTACAACAGGATTGCCGTTTGAGTCAACCAGATACATGTAGTATTTGCTGCCCTTCTTTACAAAGTTGGCATAGGTTGTAATCTTCAATTTTGTTTTTGTTGTGCTTTTTGCCACATTATTATTTGTCGGTGTACTTGCTGATTTGATGATGTTGGATGATGAATCGCTTTTCAATTCATCACTTTTCTCATTAGTGCTTTTTAAAGTCTTTTCATTGTCATTCGAATCGTTTTCATTCAAATCAGTAGAGGTTATTGGGGTGTCGTCCTGAGTTTCCTGGAGGGCATCCGTTGAATTATTGTCATTTGCAGATGCTGCACCAATAACCAAAAACAATAATATGATAAAAAAGAACATAAATGTTGATTTTTTTGGCATGGTTGTTTATTTTTGATTTTTTAATATATAAATTAAACCCAAATCCACTTTTAAAGATGTATGGTATATCATATAACTTAAAATATAAATATAACAATTGTTAATATTTAGTATTGGTGTATGAAGATGGATTTCTTAAGACAGACTGAAGTTATTCAATGGAAAGATGGGGAATATAAAACCATCAGGGAAAATAGTGTTGACGACGAATATACTTACTTGTTTATTGATTATTTGCCTCCAAGAAAGTTTTCAACCTATCCAAAAGATTTGGAGGATTTTGCAGTAGGATACTGTCTTGGAGAAGGTTTAATCAAGGATTATTCTGACATCGATTCAATCACTCTGGACGGCACAAACGTACTGGTTTCAACAAAACTCTCACATGATCCTGAAGAGGACCTCGAACAGGAGGGCATAGTTCAGGAGCGAAAGGGAAACTGTGAGCATGCATGTGTCTGCAGGCTGCTTGAGTATCAGGGTGTCAACTCCGACAATGCAGGAGGAATCCGCTCTGAGCTGAAAACAGTCGATCCCATCAAATCGGATTTGACTATCGATGCCACTCAAATCATCAGGGATATCGAGCATCTCACCGATGAAGCCAAAGTATGGCAGAAGACCGCAGGAGTTCATGTGGCGCAGTTGAAATATGAGGATAAGATAATAATCCGTGAGGACGTAAGCCGTCACGTTGCAGTGGATAAGGTTATCGGAGCTGCTGCAAAAGAGGGCTATGACTTTTCAAGGTGCTACATTTCATACAGTGGCAGGATGCCTGCAGATATGCTTATTAAGGTAATCAGGGTAGGCATTCCCATCATCATTTCAAATGCGGCTCCCGCTTCCTCGGGAATTGATGTTGCAAGACTGGGCAACATCACAATGATCGGTTTTGTTCGCGATAACCGCTTCACAGTTTTCACTTCTCCCGAGAGAGTTGATTTGGAAAGTTAGTTATACCAAAATATTTATATAACAATAGTTATATAATTCTAATTGTTACAATATAACAATTGTAATAAAAATTGGGAAGGAGGATAATCAATGTGCGAAATTTTTTGTTTTAATTCAGATAAGCCAAAACAAATAAATGAATGTTTAGAATGTTTTTATAATCACTCAGAAAATCATCCCCATGGATGGGGATTAGCTAATATGCAACCTGATGAATTTGTTATACGTAAAGAGCCTATAAAAGCAACATGTAGTCAGCACTTGAAAGAGATATTGTCCAATCCTCTTGTTAGCAAAAACGTTTTTGCCCATATCCGATTAGCGACAATGGGCGAAATCATATCTCCCAATTGCCATCCCTTCATCGAATTGGATGATAATAACAGGTCATGGATGTTAATACATAACGGGACAATATTCGATTATCCTCCACTTGATAAATACAGGGAAATCGAAACAGGAAACACGGATTCCGAAAGGATTTTGCTGTACATAATTGATAACGTAAATAAATTTGAAGAGGCCAAGGGAGCTCCGTCAACAATAAAGGAGCGATTCAATCTGCTTGCCGAACTGATAGAAGAAATGGCTGAAGGCAATAAATTGAATCTGATGATTTATGATGGGGATCTGACCTATATTCACTCAAACATGAGAGATTCACTATACTATTTAAATAATGATGAGGGGTTTCTTGTTGCGTCAACGCCAATAACTGATGATGAAAACTGGAAACCTGCCGAAATGAACAAGCTATTCGGGATAATTGACGGAAATATAATATTTGAAAGCGAAGAGCACAATAATGAATTCACATTGACAAAGGAACACGAGGAATTCATACAAAAACACATTAACTCTCTAAATCTAGGGGATTAATTCATGAAAGACAATATGCAAAGCCTGATAGAAGAAAGAATCTATCAGCAGTTCATCAAACCTACAAACCAGAAAAAGGACTTCATAGGAATTGAAATAGAAGTGCCTATCATTAATCTCAACAAGCAGGCGGTCGACTTTGGAATCGTTCACAAGGTAACCTCAAAAGTCCTTGATCACTTCAAGGATTTCAAAAAGGAGGGCATAGACTATAACGGAGACATTTTTTCAATCAAAAATCCAAAGAATGATGACATAATCTGTTATGACTGCTCCTACAACAACATCGAATTTGCAATGGGGCGTGAAAAGGACCTGTTTACAATAAACGATAGGTTCGTAGAGTATTATTCATTTGTCAAGGAGGAATTTGAAAAGTATAATCACACGCTGACCGGAATGGGCATAAACCCCTATAGGAAATACAATGAGGAGATTCCCATTCCCTCTGAAAGATATCTCATGCTTTATCATCATTTGAAGTCATTCAAGAATTATAAGAATGTTCCTATGCATTTTCACAACTATCCTGCATATGGAATGTTTTCATCAGCTTCACAGGTTCAGCTGGACGTCTACAGGGACGATTTGGTCAAGACCATAAATGTCTTTTCAAAAATCGAGCCGATCAAAGCAATCTTGTTCTCAAATTCGGTATTTCTTGATGAAAACAAACATGTGACATGCTTCAGGGATGCTCTGTGGGAGTATTCGACCCATGGAATAAATCCCCACAATATCGGAATGTATGATGTGGAATTTAACAATCTGGATGATTTGGGAGCATATCTCGAGTCCCTGAACATATACTGTGTGATGCGTGACGGGGCATACATCAATTTCCCGACAATGAACCTTCAGGAGTACTTTAAAAAGGACTACGTCAGGGGAGAAATCTACTCGAACGGAAAGTACAGATACATTGATGTCAAGCCGCTTATTGATGATATCAATTATCTAAGACCATTCAAATTCATCAACTTGACATTCAGGGGCACCGTCGAGTTCAGAAGCGTCTGCACACAGCCGATATATGATACCATGACTGTTGCTGCATTTCATTTGGGCCTGAAAAACAGGCTCGACGAGCTGGCCGAAATAATCGCGAATGACAAGGTAATCTATCACAAGGGATATACCGCCCGTGAGCTTAGAAAGCTATTGATTCAGGATGAAATCCCTTCCTTTATCGATAAGGATGAATTGTGTAGGCTGACAAAGGATATAGTTGATCTGGCAAATGATGGATTATGCGACAGGGGCATTGGTGAAGAGACATTTTTAAAACCCTTGTATCGGCGCATTAAGGACCATACCAATCCCGGCAAAAACATCATTGAATCAATGCACAAGGGCATTGAATTAGAAAAAATTATTAAAGATTATGGAAAAATCAAAGAATAGGGATTGAAATGGAATTGATTACATTAACAAAAATTCCAAGTGATGAAATTTTGGCTGGTTTATTTGGTATTGAATGGGAGGCTTTAAGAGTTAAAAGCGATGGTAAGTTAGCTTTAAGCCCACACCCTGAAGTTTTCGGAGACAAATTAAAGAATCCTGTCGTTACCACTGATTTTTCAGAAAGCCAAATTGAAATAATTACTCCAACCTACAGCACAATCGAGGAGGCCTTCAGCACCTTTTCCCTTCTGGCGGACATTGTCAATTTCTCTCTTAATGACGATGAGTACCTGTGGTTCCAGTCTCTTCCAGCAATACTGCCGTATGACAATCAGATTCCGATAGCACAATATTCCGATGAAGGACAAAGCTCTCAAAAGTACAGGGAAAACCTTGCAAGTAAATATGGCGTTAAAAAGCAGATGATTTCAGGAGTGCATTTCAATTTTTCATTTACAGAGGATTTCATCAAAAAACTATATGAAATAACTGATTTTGATTTGGATTATCAGGATTTTAAAAATGAGATTTACCTGAAAATTACCAGAAACTACCTCAGGCACTGCTGGCTGATAATTTATCTGACGGGATGTTCAATCGGGTCTCACGAATCGTTTTCCAAGGAGTGCATTCACCTGATGGATGAGGTGGACGCATACGGAAATCATTATTCTACAAGGGGACCGTCCCTTAGAAATTCCTCCTGCGGATATAAAAACCTCAAAAGGCTCTATCCTAGATATACCAGTGTTGAGGATTTTGCCGATGATGTCAATTCATTTATAGAAAGGGGAGATCTGTCCCAGGCCAAGGAGCTTTACACACAAATCAGGCTGAAGCCAAAAGACCCTTCAGATTTATTGACTTCCTTGAAAAATGACGGGATTAAATATATTGAAGTGAGGACTCTTGACATCAATCCGTTCTATAACTGCGGCCTTGTCGAGCATGACATGAAATTCCTGCAGCTGTTCCTGATTTATATGCTTGTTAAAAGCGAGTCCGATTTTGAATGCTGGCAAAGCGAGGCTTTCATCAATGAGGAACGCGTTGCCGAAAAGGCATATGACGATACAATGAGACTGGTGAGGGACGGCAAGGAAATAACCATTAAGCAATGGGCATATGAAATAATCAATGAGATGTATGGAATGTGTGAGGTTCTGGGCTTTGACGAATTCGATACATTGAAGCTGATGCATGACCGTGTGCTGAATCCTGATTTGACATACGGGAAAAGGCTTCTGGAACTGATCAGAAAAGAGGGATACATCAATGCCCACATGAATCTGGCAATCAATAACAAAAAAACAAGCGTTGTTAAGATAAAAAAATTAGAAGAGAGCAATTCTCCCGAATTCAGGAAATATTTCTCTCTTGCCCTAAAGGATGAATAGGTTTAAAGTTCAACTTCTGTAAATGAACCTAAATCCATCAGGTCAAATGTCAGTATTTTTGGAGCCACGGTAACTTTGCCGACTCCTGTTATTATTTTATAGGCTTCAAATGCTTCAAGACAACCTATAAGGTTTGGTGTAGGTCCGATTACTGGTGGAACACCTGAAGTAACATTTTTTAAAGCTTCAATTGTTTCGTCGTCCAATTCTTTGTCAATTGAAGGCAGGTTAAACATTTCCTCATAAGTTTTGTCGCTGTTAGGCAAAAATACGGTAATCTGGCCCATGGTTCCGTGAATTGCACCGTGAATATACGGAATGCCCTTTTCTTTTGCCTTTCTGGATACGATTACTCTGGTCAGCACGTTGTCGAGAGCGTCAATTACAATATCTGAATCGGCAATGACCTTGTCGATGTTTGTCTGGTCGATGTGTTCATTGAATGTGGTTGTCTTGACGTACGGGTTGATTAATCTGACCTTTTCTGCTGCAACTTCACTTTTTACAAGTCCCAAATCATTGATTGTTGCTAAAGTCTGTCTGTTAAGGTTTGATAAATCGTAAGCGTCCTTATCAACCAGTATAAGTTCTCCAATGCCCATTCTGGCAAGCATTTCGATGGTTTCTCCTCCGATTCCGCCGCAGCCGATGACTGTGATTTTGGCATCTTTGAACCTTTCCTGTTCGCTTCTTGTAACTATACTCATTTGACGGGAAGCAATTTCCCAGTATCCGTCTCCAATGTATCTTGTTGGCATATTTTTCACCTATATATTTCTTCTTAACTGTTGTAATGTGTCCATAAATGCATCAAGTGCAATGTCATAATCTTCGAAATCATGACCTTCAATCAATCCATTTTCAAAAATGGTTGTCTTGTCTAGTTCTATCTTTTCTTCATCATAAGAAATTATGTTTTCTATTTGTTTTTTTGTATCCTCAAGGTTTATTGTGAATGGAAGCTGATATGAATAGGAACCTTCATCATAGTCGATGGCAATGTATTCATTATCATCAATTTGCGATAAATTTAAAGCAACTTTCTTAAAACCTTGTGATTTTAATGCATCATTGATCTGTTTAAATTTATCATCAGATAAAATTTCATCAATGTTGTCCACTTCAATAATACCAAGTTCTTCCAAATCTCTCACTTTCACTATTTTGCAGTTGGTGTTATCTGAAATGTAGTCTTCACAAAAGCCAATCCTGTCGATTTTCTCTTTTGTGGTTTTTGTATTTGTGGGGATTCGTGTTGCAAGACATGTGGTTGACCTTGAATATGGAATGTTGTTTTTGTCCAGATATTCATGAATTTCGGCCGAAGATAATTTGGATTTAATAAATGGTGTATTAAAATCTTTTTTGTAGGTAATTAAAATGCCTGGCCTGTCAACTACCAAATCACTGATGTTGTTTCCGTCACAGATAAAATCAAATCCGTTTTCATGGGCTACCTTTTCAATAGTCGAATACATCAGGTCCCTGCATGTGAAACATCTTTTTGGGGAGTTTTCTAAAAAATCCTCATTTTCATAAAAGTCTATTTCGATGACTTCATGCCTTACTCCAAATCTTTCGCATGCTTTTCTGACATTTTCGACAAATCCTGTAGGAAGCAGGTGATTGTCGATTGTAACGGCTAAAGTGTCAGCTGCAACCCTTGAAGATAAATAGGTCATTAAAGTTGAATCTGCACCGCCGGAAAATCCGATAGCTACTTTTTTATCTTTTAGGATATCTTCAACGATGTTTATTTTATCTTCTAATTTCATTTTATCCCCATTGAGCTAATTTTTCCTCAATTACTATTTTTAGTTTTTGAGATTTAATACAATTTTTGTATTTTTTGTGTCAGGAAAATATAACAATAGTTATTTTTTCCTAAATTAAGTTAGTTTTAATTTATATTTAAATTTTGTGTAATGTTTCATGTTTTGCAAAAATGTGGGTGTTCCACAATCAAAACTTAAATATTTTTTCATATATATCTAATATTGGTGATTAAATGGACAATAGGATTATCGCAGTTATAGTTGCAATCGCAGTTGTTGCAGTAGGTGCATTTTTCCTTTGGGGAGGTTCTGGTGAAGATATGACAATCGGATATATGCCGTCAGACCATAATGCTGCATTGTTTGTTGCTGATTCTCAGGGTAAATTTCAGGAAAATGGAATAAAGACCAAATTGGTTCAATTTTACAGTGAAGGGGACCTGATGGCTGCCATGGCCAGCGGAGATGTTGATATAGGTTTTGTTGGAATTGCGCCTGTTTTGTCTTCCATTGAAAATGGGGCTCCGGTTAAGGTGATTTCCGCTGCACAGACTGAAGGATCAGCAGTAGTGGTTGCAAAAGATGTGGGGGTCAATTCCGTTAAGGACCTTGCAGGAAAAAGGATTGCAACACCAGGTGAGTCTTCAATTCAGCATATGCTTCTTTCTTACTGCCTCAAGAAGAATGGAACATCAATCAATGATTTGAAGGTTACAGTGATGAAGATTCCTTCAATGAATGACGCACTCAGGACAGGAAAAATTGAGGGCATGATTACTTGTGAGCCCTATGTGTCAATTGCCAAGAGAAATGGAGCGAAAGTATTGGTCGATTCTCATGATATTCTGCCTGACCATCCTTGCTGTGTTGTAGCTGCTTCAGACAAGTTTATAAATGAGCATCCTAATGAAACTGCAAAGATTTTGGAAATCCATAGGAATGCAACAGATTTCATTAACAATAATACCAATGAATCCGTAAAACTGTTGCCTAGGGATCTTCTTGGTGATGGCGGAGCCGAAAGAATGTCAATGTCCAGTTTACCATTCATATCCGGTTTGAACGATACCTACAAAAAGGATGTAATGGACTTTATGAAGCTGGAAGTTGATTTGGGCATCTTGAAAAAGCCTATTTCCGAGGATAAAATTTTTTGGGAAGGTAGTTAATCAACTGCCTATAATCTTTTTTTTACACAAAATTTAAATATTTTAGTTTATATACTAATTTTGGGGATTCAAATATAACAATTGTTAATAAATTTAAGAAGTAAGTTATTTATAATATACTTGAAAAAGTAATAATTGTTAATTAATTTAAATTAATTATTGGAGAAAAATTATGAATAAGAAAATTACATTTGTTTTAGTGTTAGCACTTGCAGTATTTCTTGTAATGGGTTCAGCTAGTGCAGGACTCTTCGACTTTTTAGGAGGAGGAGACTCTGGAAACACTGTAAAAATAGGTTATTTACCTTCAGACCACGATGCTGCATTGTTTGTAGCAGACGCTCAAGGTTTGTATAAAAATAAAGGAATCAACACCGAACTTGTTCAATTTAACAACGGTGGAGATTTAATGACTGCCATGGCTAGTGGGGATGTTGACGTAGGTTATGTGGGAATTGCTCCTGTATTATCCTCAGTTTCATCCGGCGTTCCTGTAAAAGTTATTTCTGCTGCTCAAATTGAAGGTAGTGGAATTGTTGTATCTAAAAATGCCAATATTAATAATGCTCATGATTTAGCGGGTAAAACTGTTGCAACTCCTGGTGAAGCATCCATTCAGCATGTATTGCTCTCAGCATACCTGAAAGCAAATGGAATGTCTTTAAATGACATCAATGAATCTGCAATGAAAGTGCCATCAATTAACGATGCGTTAAAAACAGGCAACCTTCCTGCAGCAATCACTTTCCAACCTTACGTAAGTCTTGGAGAATCTGATGCTAACATTGATGTATTGGCTAATTCATCTGAAATCATGCCTAACCACCCATGCTGTGTTGTAGTTGCATCTGATGACTTCATCAAAAACCACGAAAACACTACAAAGGACATTGTTGCAATCCACAAGGAAGCAACCGATTTCATTAACAAAAACATTAAAGATGGTAAAACCGGTGAAGTAGTTAAATTATTACCTAAAGACATTGTTGCTAATGAGGATGCAGAAGCTAAATCCTTAGAAAGTTTCCCATTCATCTCAGGATTAGATGATGCTTACAAAACTGATGTGGACGCTTTCCAACAAGCAGAAGTTGGTTTAGGTATTTTAAACAAAACAATTTCCCATGAAGATTTATACTGGGAAGCATAGTTAACTCAACTATGCTTTATTTTTCTTTTTTTTAAGTGACGGTTAATTCTTTTCGTATTCGGCTCTCAGGTCTGCCATGGCCTTTTTTGTCTTTTCGTCTGAAACCTTTTCAATGACGCGCTGATTTTCAATCAATCTGTCCATATACTCTTTTCTTTTGGCATCATCAACGATTTTATATCTTCCAAAGTTGACCAGCCCCTCGATAAGTCCGCTCATTCCACGGTTGTATGCTTGTGCTGTCTCATCGTTAACAACAACTTCGCGGATCTTTCCGTCAATGAAGTAGATGCTGCTGTCCCCTTTTATCGGGAAGTTTTCCGGAGTCCTGATTTTGATGTTTTCAACATCAACAATAATGTAAGCCTGGGTGTCTTTAATGATGGCAATGTCTGAATCTGTTGTGTAATATTCATCGCCCAGGCAATCTAGTGTGGCATATGTGAAAACCAACGGGTCCTGTGTAATGTTGACTACATATTCATTGGTATCTAGGATGTTTTTCAATGTTTTTGATCCCTCAAAGATGTGGCAGTGGACCCTGTCATCACCCAGATAGATGAATGAGAATGCACCTGCATTTTTCACTCCGTCTCTGCTTAGTGTTGTTGTAATGCATTCATACTGCAAGTCTTTTTCAATTCCAAGTTTGGCTAAATCATATCTCATCAATATTTCCTCCTGAAAATCCGTCGGCAATTTTGTTGAGATTGGTAAATACATTTAAAAGTGAATTGACAACTTCCTGAAGCTCGCTGTTTTCAATGCTTCCCAATGCTTCAATGTACTGTGGGAAAGTCTGCCTTCCGTTCTGGAAAAACATGTAATACTCATTGATGTTGACTTCATCGTTGTTGAGGTCATCCACAGTGTCCTTGTATAATTTTTCCAAATCCTCCAGACTCTCTTCAAGCAATGCTTTAATTTCATGAATGGGATCCGAATTTTCCAATTTCTGAAAAGCGGTGTTTAATCTTATAATTGAAATTGTATAGCTTTCTAAATCAATTTCACCATACATATTAATCACAGTGATATAGAATAAAAAGAAAAAAAGAGTTAATTTCTCATATGAGAAATTATAATTTGATTTTAATATCTAAAGCGGATGAACCTTCTTCGTAAACGAAGATTGGGTTTATGTCAAGCTCTGATATTTCTGGGAAGTCTAAGGTTAATCTGGCCACTCTTTTAATGGCTTCTTTGACTTCTTCAACATCGCAAGGTGCTTCTCCACGGTATCCTTCAAGCAATTTGGATACTTTGGTTGATGCGATTTGCTCTTCGATTTCCTGTGAGCTCATGCCTTTTGCAAGGTTGAATGATACGTCTTCAATAAGGTTGACATAGATTCCGCCCATACCGAATGCAATCATAGGACCGAATTGCTTGTCACGAATCATACCTACAATGACTTCCTCACCGGAATCCATCATTTTTTGCACTTCAACACCGTCAGGCACGATGTCAGGATGTGCTGCTTTGGCGTTTGCAATGATTTCCTCATAGGTTGCTTTTGCCTCTTCTGCTGAGCTGATTCCTACTTTTACACCGCCGATATCGGATTTGTGTAAAATTTTGTCTGATGCGATTTTAAGTACAACAGGGAATTCCATCTCTTCGGCAAGTTCTGCCGCTTCATCAGCGCTTGTGGATAATTTGATCGGTGCTGCTGAAATTCCGTAAGCTTCAGCCACTGCATATGCTTCACTACCCAGAAGTGTGTCTCTGCCGTCAGCTTTGACTTTTTCGAATATTGCTTTTACTGCGTCTTTGTCAACATCGGATATATTGTCAATCACGTCGTCGTATTTGCGGTCTTCCAATTTTGCAAACTTGACCATTGCTTCCACAGCTTTCACTGCAGTTTCAGGGAATACGTAAGTTGGTATTCCGTTGTCCCTTAAGGCGTCGTTTGCATCGACAAATGTTGGTCCTCCCATGTTAACGACGATGACAGGCTTGTCGAATTTCTTTTTCTCTTCGATGATTGCTTCTGCAATTCCGTCAGGGTCAGCTGATGCGGTAGGACAGACCATAACAATAAGGCTGTCTACATCTTCGTAACCTAATACCAATTCTAAGGATTCCTTGTATCTGATTACTGGTGCGTCTCCCAATACGTCAATAGGGTTTTTGGCACTTCCTTCATCAGTTACGCATTCCTGTAATTTTGCGGTGGTTTCCTCATCAAATTCAACGAGTTGCAAACCTGCTTTTTCCATTGCGTCAACAGTAAGCACTCCTCCACCACCTGCATTGGTAATGATAGCCACTCTATCTCCTTTTGGAAGAGGGGCTTTTGAAAATGCTAATCCTAAGTCGAACAGTTCGGCCATGGTTTCCACACGCATGATTCCTGATTGGTGGAATGCTGTATCGAATGCCAAGTCACTTCCTGCCAATGCCCCGGTGTGGGAAGATGCAGCTGCTGCACCTGCAGAACTTGAACCTGATTTAAGCACTATAATAGGCTTTTTGTGAGCGGTTTCTCTCATGGTTCTTACAAAGTCGTCGTCATCGGAAATTGATTCAAGATAACATATGATAACATTGGTTTCGTCATCTTCAGCCAGGTATTGAAGCAATTCGATTTCACTTACTCCTGCCTTGTTTCCTAAACTTATAACTTTACTGAATCCAATTCCTGATGTTACGCTCCAATCGATGATAGCCACCATCATGGCTCCACTTTGGGAGATGAATGCCATATTTCCGGTCGGTGGCATCATTTGTGAAAATGATCCGTTTAATGGGGTGTGGGAATCGGTAATTCCTAAACTGTTCGGTCCGATAATGTTTATGCCGTATTCTTTACCGAGAGCAGTTAATTCCGCTTCTAGTTTGACACCTTCTCCACCAACTTCCTTGAAACCGGCAGTAATAACCACCATATTTTCAATGCCGACTTCACCACATTCCTTAACTGCTGTGTTTACAAATGGGGAAGGGATTGTAATGATTACTAAGTCAACCTTTCCAGGCACGTCTTTAATATTTGCGTAAGCTTGCTTTCCGAGGATTTCTCCACCTTTTGGGTTCACAGGATATATCTCACCTTCAAATCCATCGTTGATAAGATTGTCAACAATGATATATCCTACTTTTCCAGGGGTATTGGAAGCTCCAATAACCGCCACAGATTCAGGTTTAAACATCTTATTGAGGTCTATCATAAGTTTTTCTCCTGTTTTTTTATATTTTAATATTAATTATCGTGTTAAATAATTAACATTTAATATAATTATATTTCTTGTTATATTATTATTTAAATATATTGTTTAGTCAATCAAAAGTTAGTTTAAGCTTTAAATTCATGTTAAATTAACTATTAGAAATTATTTTTTTTCGGATTCTCTTAACATTTATAATACATGATAACTAAAAATATATATGAATAATAAATTATTGATATTTTAATAATTTAATAAAATATCAAATTAGGAGATATTATGAGCTTAATTATTGCTTATGTTGGAAAAAAAGGATGTGTAATGGCGAGTGATAAAAGAAAGATAGGATATTTCGGTGATAAACAAAATTTGAAAACATTAGAGGACGAATTATATAGTGGAAAAATAGATAATGATGACGACTTTCTGGCGAGAGCAAAGGAACTCGGCATTTCAATCAAAATTACTGACGATGCCAGCAAACTCAAGATTGTCGGCAATACTATTCGCGGAGAAGTAAGTACCAAAGGAACTTTTGAAACAAGAAGAAGACGTATTTACGGAACCACCAACGGATATCAGATTGTCGAATTATTGGGCTCAGATACGGAATCCCGTAAGGCTGGAGACAGTGGAGTCATCATCTTTGGAAATGAATATGCTAAACGCATGGCTGAAACATCAATCAAAAGGACATGGAAAGCCTCCCAAAGCTTAAGGTATATGGGGGAAATTTTCCAGGCTATTCTGGAGGATGTCGCCTCCAAAACACCGACTGTCGGGAAAAATATTGATGTGCTGATACAGCAGCCTAAATTTGACAAGGCAAGTGCCCAAAAACACCTTAACATAACAATTGACCATGATATAAAGGTGCTGACCAAATTCAGGCAGGAATTAACCGAAAAATTGGTCCAGCAAAATCTTGACATAGAAATGGCCAATAAAATAATCAATGATGGTGAAATAGGCAAGGTTGTCAACATTGACGGAAACATGCTCTTTGTTCAGTTGAATGATAAAACCCAGGCGGTTGACGGAAATTGGAAACAAAAGGCTGCTCCTGGCCAAAACGTTTTGATGTTTACAGAAAGCGACAATGTGAAAATAGGAGATAAGGTTATCATTGAAAATGAGGATTTATGCCTTAAAAAAGATAAGTCTTCACTCAAGTGTGATATAATTTTATGCTCATTGTAAGCGTGGTTTAAATGAAGATAACATTTTTGGGCAGTGGAGGAGGAAGATTTTCCGCCATTAGCCAAAGAAGAATGACTGGGGGTTTCAGAATTGATAACCTCGGTGGGAAAAATTACCACATCGACCCGGGTCCAGGTGCGCTTATAAGAACATACCAATTCGGATTCGATCCCCGCAATCTCAGCGGAGTCATCGTTACCCATTCGCACACTGACCATTATAATGATGCTGAAATTCTAATCGAGGCCATGACAAGGGGAATGACCAAAAACCTCGGAACCGTTGTAGGCAGTGAAAGCGTCCTGAACGGATATGAACAGTGGGGGCCGTGCATTTCATCCTACCATCAGTCAAAGCCGGAAAAGATTGTTTTGAGTCCCGGCGAGTATGGCCAAATGAACAATGTCAGTATCAAGGGCACAAAGACTTCCCACGGCGATCCTACAGGTGTCGGATTCCAGCTGGATTATAGAGGGTTTAAGGTGTCATACACTTCAGACACCGCCTATTTTGAAGGCTTGGCAGATGAGCATAAGGGTGCAGACATCTTAATAGCCAGTGTGCTGAGGCCCGGAAACCGCTCAATCAATGGACATATGTGCACACGCAATTTCATCGATTTGATTGAGGAAGTCCAACCTCAGGTTGCAGTAATGACACATTTGGGCCTTAAGATGATTTCAGCAAATCCTGTAACCGAGGCTAAGAAGGTTTCCAAAAAGACAGGCGTCAAAACAATTGCCGCTTATGATGGTTTGTCATTCAATGTGAACTACAACAATCCGAAGAGATTCAGGCTTATATCCCTTAAGGATGTCCAGTCATCAGTTCACAGCACCAGTCATACGTTGTATGAAAATGAAAGGAAAAATTCCTACCAGTTGGCCTTCAAACACAAGGAGTTTGATGAGCTGTCGATGGTAAGAAGAAAATGAGGTTATTTTTCTAGATTAGTTGGATGTATGAATCCTGAACGAATCATATGGTCTGCAATTACAATTGCAGTGCTGGATTCGGCCACTGCTGTCACTCTAGGGCAGATGCAGGGATCATGACGTCCTTTAATTTCTATTTTTTTGTTTTCCATTGTTTCCAGGTCGATGGAGTCCTGACATTTGGAAATGGATGGAGTAGGCTTTACTGCAATTCTGGATACTATAGGCATTCCATTGCTCATGCCTCCGATGATTCCTCCTGAATTGTTGGTTTTTGTTGTTATTTTATTGCCGTTAATCTGGTATTCGTCGTTTATTTCAGAGCCGGTATGGGTTGCCACGTCAAATCCGAGGCCGATTTCAACGCCCTTGACGGCACCGATGTTCATCAGTATTCTTGCAAGGTCTCCGTCAAGCCTTTCAAATACAGGTTCGCCAAGCCCTGCAGGAACATTGACTGCAATGGTTTCAACGATTCCTCCAACGGAATCTCCTTCCTGTTTTTTGGCTAAAATCAGCTCTTCCATTTCGCCTGCGGCCTCAAGGTCTGCACAGCGAACGGGATTCTTATCGATATTTTCCTTAATTGTGTCAAAATCCTGCTTTGAAGCCTTGATGTCACCGATTTGAATGACATGGGAGATAATTTCAATATTTTGTGTTTGTAAAAGCTTTTTGGCTATTGCTCCGCCGATAACATGGCCGATGGTAACCCTTCCGCTTCCACGGCCTCCTCCGTTGTAGTCGTAATGGCCGTATTTCATCATCCATCCGAAATCGCCGTGGGATGGACGTGGAGTGTTTTTGAACAGGGAATAATCTTTGGATTTTTGGTTTTTGTTGAAGACAACTCCGCAGATTGGTGTTCCGTCGGTTTTTCCTTCAAAGATGCCTGAAAGAATCTGGACTTCATCATCCTCTTTTCTTGGAGTGGTTACGCTGCTTGTTCCAGGTTTTCTTTTATTCAGTTCTTTTTGTATGTCTTCGGCACTTAATTCAAGGTTTGCAGGACATCCATCGACAATGGCACCTACTGCAACGCCGTGACTTGAACCGAATGTTGTTATTTGAAATTTTTCTCCGATTGAATTTGACATTATTTTTCTCCATCTAAACAATTAAGATAATCTTTGTATCTTTAAATATTTATAATCAAGTTAAAATTTTAAATATTGCCAAATCAAAAATTA
This sequence comes from Methanobrevibacter sp. UBA212, assembly GCF_905233225.1. Classification (NCBI taxonomy): domain Archaea; kingdom Methanobacteriati; phylum Methanobacteriota; class Methanobacteria; order Methanobacteriales; family Methanobacteriaceae; genus Methanobrevibacter; species Methanobrevibacter sp. UBA212. Next base: position 41,505 of record NZ_CAJODJ010000005.1, on the reverse strand, counting down.
ACAATTAAGTGATTATTATGGAATTTCCAACTACAAGAATGAGAAGACTCAGAAAGAATGCCAAGATTAGAAATATAGTTCGTGAAACAAAACTTGAAAAGGATGACCTGATTTATCCGATTTATTTTAAAGAGGAACTCAAGGGCGATGAAAAGGAAGAGATTTCTTCACTTCCGGGAGAGTTCAGATACTCTTTGGACAGCGGAGTTGAATTCGCAAAGCAACTGGAAGCGAAAGGATTGAAGTCAATCATTGTATTTGGAATACCGAAGGAAGACACCAAGGATGAAATAGCAACACCTGACTATTCAGCAACAGGAATCGTTCAAAAGGCAGTAAGAAGGCTTAAAAAGGAAACTGATCTCGTTGTCATCACTGACGTTTGCCTTTGCCAGTACACCTCACACGGCCATTGCGGAATGATTGTCGAAAATGACGATACAGACGACGGAATCGAAATACTGAATGACGAATCCCTCCCGATCATTGCCAAGGTTGCACTGTCACATGCCGAAGCGGGTGCAGATATCGTTGCGCCTTCAGATATGATGGACGGCAGGGTAAAGGCAATCCGTGAAACATTGGATGAAAACGGATTTTACAATGTAATGATAATGTCATATTCGGCAAAATACGCTTCCGCATTCTATGAGCCTTTCCGTGTTGCGGCCTGCTCATCACCGCATGCCGGTGACAGAAAGTCCTATCAGATGGATCCCGCCAATGCTATTGAAGCTATAAGGGAATGCGAGCTTGATGTGATTGAAGGATGTGACTTTCTGATGGTAAAACCTGCACTTCCATACCTTGATGTCGTTAGAATGGTCAGGGACGAGTTCATGCTGCCTCTGGTTGCATATAACGTAAGCGGAGAATATTCAATGCTCATGGCTGCCATTGAGAAAGGATTTTTGACTGAAAGGGCAATAACCGAAGCATTACTTTCAATCAAAAGGGCTGGAGCAGACCTGATAATCACTAATTTTGCACCATATTTACTTTTGAATGATGTGATAGAATGAAACCGGAAGAAATTGCAAAAATGGCGCAAATCGCATCAGCGCTTGAAGTGAGCGGATATCCGAAGCCTGGAAATGTCCACAGGACCCGTGACTTTGATGACATGGAATTCGAGGACTTTGTCATAAGCGGAATCGTAATTGGAGACACCATCCGTGAAGCATGCACAGATGTTGATGTTGAAAACCCCCAATTGGGAAAATACATCCTGCAGGCTGTGGCCGAAACAGACAGATGGATTAAAAACAACACCAATCTGGGAATAGTCATGATGACAACCCCTATTGCAGTTGCAGCCGCAATAAGTGATTCCTTTGATGATATAAGAGAAAACATTAAGCTGGTGATGGGAAACACTTCAGTTGACGATGCATGTGACTTGTACGATGCAATCAATATTGCCGATGCAGGGGGAATGGGAGACCAGGACGAGTATGACGTTGCAAGCGACAATGCCAAAAACGAATTAAGGGAAAATGGTCAGACAATGTATGACGTTTTGAAAATTTCCGCTCCATGGGACATGCTTGCACGTGAAATGACCGGTGACATGCCTGCCGTTTTTGAAATAGGCTATCCAAAATATCATGAGCTTAGGCAGTCCAAATCCCAAAACGATGCCTGTGTCCTGACATTTCTGACAATACTCTCACATGTTCCCGACACTCTGATTTCAAGAAAATACGGTTCAGATGAGGCCATGAAAATCTCACTGATGACAAGGGATTTGCTTAACATCAAAGATGAACCTGACTTTAAGGACAGGCTCAGGGAATTTGATGATTATCTGTTTAAAAACAAGTATAATCCTGGAACCACTGCTGATTTGACTGCTGCTTCAATTTTTGTCAGCTATTTGAAATCAAATTTTGAATAGTTACAAGGATTATTATATTTTTCCTTGTTTATTCTCTTTTTTAAATTATTTTTTGAATTCTATGCTGTAACCAGATTTGCTTCTATATTTGGAATGTTGTAGTTATTGCTGGTGAATGATTCTAATTCTTGTTGGTTTTCTTTTTCATGAACTAAAATTCCAAAGATTGCATTAATATTAATTGATTTTGCATCGACAATGACCTTCATATGAAAAAAGAGTAATTCATTCAAACTATTTTTCGGAACATTTAATCTTTTGGATGCATCATGTATTTCAAGAGCTGTTGGTATATTATTTTCATCAAAATCAAGTAGCAATCCTTCATCAAGTTCTATTGTTTCAGAATATATGAAATCTCGAGTTACTTTAATTCCAAGTATGTCAGATGTTTTATCATACAGGTATTCAACTTCATATGAGTTATTTTGAATCATATTATCTCTCCATATCTCTTTCTCTTCTTCTGTCAAAGGCATATGCGGTTATAACTGTGATGTTTCTATAATCATCTATCTCAATAATGATATATAAATCCATGTTCTTATTTTTTTCATGGGGATAGATTATTTTAAAACGATTTTCTGTGGTTTTAATAATTCCTAAGATTCATAAGAATGTTCTATGCTATTGGGGATGATTCAAAGAGGTACTGGTGACAATGTAAAGAATCTCTTAGGGAATAATTTTATATATTATTGGAACATAATATTGACTAACAAGTGTTAGTTTTGATATCATGAACAATAAGGAAAAAATCTTTCAGGTTTCAATAGATTTATTCTCAAAATATGGATATGATGGCGTATCGGTACGCCAGATTGCCCGTGAAGTTGGAATAAAGGAAAGCTCAATTTACAATCACTATTCAAGTAAACAGGCAATATTGAATAGGATTTTGGAGTATTATGTTGAGGAAATGACAAGTGATGAAATACCATTGGACCAGGCAAGCCTTAACCTGGACAGGGGATTTGACTTTTTTTACAGGGCAGGCTGTGAGGCATTCCTCTCAAAGCTTGAGGAAGAGAGGATGATGAAGATAACAAGGCTGCTTTTCATTGAGTCATATCACAATGATGAGGTGAGGAATTTCCTCAAAAAATCAATCATAGATGCTCCGGTTGAGGGATGGATTGTCCTGTTTGACTTGATGAAGACGAAAGGCCTGATTGAAAAGGGCTGTGACACAAGACAGCTTTCAGAATCATTCTTTTATTATGGAATGTTTCTTTTGTATGAGCATTTCATCATCAATTATCCTGAAGATGATGAGAAGTTTCTCAGGGATTTCATGATAAAAACTGAAAATCATGCAAGGATGATCTTTGATTCGGTTAAAATGGAGGGATTTGATGAAAATAAGGCTTGAAAATGAAGATGATTACATTGAAGTCGAAAAGCTTGTAAGGGATTCATTCTGGAATGTATATCGGCCGGGAGCATATGAGCATTTCATCGTTCATAACTTAAGAAATGATGAAAGCTTTGTAAGCAAATTGGCATATGTCATTGAGGATGGCGGTAAAATCATAGGAAGCATCAATTATTCGAAGGGCAAAATAGTCTATGAAAATGAAACTGTCCCTGCAGTCATTTTGGGTCCGATTGCAATCGGCAAAGATTGCCAGAATCAGGGACTGGGCTCAAAATTGATCAATTATACATTGGATATTGCCCAAAAGGACAATGTTTCATTCATTCTTGTTGTGGGAGATGAAAACTATTACTCAAGGTTCGGCTTTGTGAGCGCATCAAAATATTGCATCTATCTTGACGGAACTGACCTGAATGAGGAAAACCCCTTTTTCATGATTAATGTCTTTGATGAGGAAAAAATCAGGGATGAACAGGGGATATTCCACAATCCCGACGTGTTTGATGTGGATGAAAATGAAGTGAATGAATTTGACGGGAAATTTGAATATAGGGAAAAACTGGTATTGGATGGCCAGCTTAAGGAGTTATGATTATGAAATATGTTATTATCAACGGATCACCAAGACGTAAAAACACCTGGAAAATGGTCGAGCAGGCAAAGATGAATTTGAAAGGGGAATTTGAGGAAATCCATCTGATGAAGGAAAAGATTCCATTATGCAACGGTTGTTTTAAGTGCATTATGGAAAGTGAAGAAGAATGTCCCCACAGGGATAAAATCAAGCCGATTGTTGACAGGATGATGGATGCGGACGGAATCATAATTGCAAGTCCGGTTTATGCGATGAATGTGACAGCCCTTCTTAAAAACTTATTTGACCATACCGCTTATTTTTATCACAGGCCTGAGTTTTTCACCAAAAAGGCATTGGTGGTAGTCTCCACTGCGGGTGCAGGTCATAAAAAAGTTGCTGGATACATTGACGAGACATTGAGGCATTGGGGTGTAAACAAGGTCTATAAAATTGCAATGGCATGCGGGGGAAAGGATTCGCTTGAAACAAAAGACATCGATAAAATCTCTAAGAAATTTGCAAATGATGTCGAATCAGGCAAACTGCACTCCCCCAAATTTAGTGATATCATATTTTATGATGTTTGGAAAGCAATGGCAGTGTCTTCAGAACCCATAGCTGCAGATGCAAAATTTTGGCATGAAAATGGTTTGGTCAATCATGATTTTGCGCCGGAAGTTAAATTGAATCCATTAAAGAAATTATTTTCAAAAATAATGTTTTTCATCATGAAAAAAGTATTGAAATAATGTATTTTGCACTACCTTTATAAATTACTTAACACATATATTATTATATTATTAATCTTAAAGTATGGTGTTTAAATGAGTGAGGATATTAAAAAAACCATAAGCGAATTACATATTTATGAAAAGAAACTTCTAAAAGAACTTGAAGCTAATCCGAAGGCCACTCCGGATGAAATCGCTTCAAACACTGGAATGGACATCAAGTCCGTTATGAGTGCGGCAGGATCCCTTGCATCCAAGGACATAATCGAAGTGCACAAGGATGTCGAGAAAACATACTCCCTAACTGAAGACGGACGTGAGTATGCAGAGCATGGGCTTCCTGAACGTAAGATTCTTGATGTATTGGCACAGAAAAAAGAAATCGCCATGAAGGATTTGGCTGACGAAGCGGGCATTGACAAAAAGGAAACAGGAATTGCTCTTGGATGGCTGCGTCAAAAGAACTGGGCTCAAATCGATAAGGGCATAATCAACATCACAGATATCGGTAAGGATTTTGTAGATAAATCAGGTGTTGACGAAAGGGTGCTTGATTATCTTAAGGCCAATGCGGATGGAGTTAAACTTTTCACTGATGATTTGATGGACGGCTTTAAAAAGCTGACAGGCAGAAAAAACATTTTAAGCATTAAAAAGGAAACCTCACACTCTTTTAAACTCCTGCCTAAAGGTGAAGAAATTCTTAAAGTCGGATTTGAAATAAAGGAACAGGCCACCCAGCTTACCCACGAACAGCTGAAGGATGGGAAATGGAAAAGCCTGGAATACCGTCCGTATGACATCAATGCCGAAGCGCCTGTAATATTTGCAGGCAAAAAACACCCTCTAAGAATAATCATTGATGAAATCAGAGAAATCTTTTTGAACATGGGCTTTTCAGAAGACAACGGGCATTTTGTCGAATCAGCATTCTGGAACTTTGACTCACTCTTCCAGCCGCAGGACCATGCCGCCCGTGAAATGCAGGACACATTCTATCTCAAAAATCCTTTGACCTGTGACTTGCCTGATATGGATTTGGTAAAGCTCACAGCAGAAACCCATGAAAACGGTGCTGATACAGGTTCCATCGGTTGGCAATATGACTGGAGTGAGGACATTGCACGCCAAAGCGTTTTAAGAACCCACACAACCGGAATATCCACAAAACACCTCTTTGAACATGAACCTCCAATCAAGATGTTTTCCGTTGGAAGGGTATTCAGAAGAGAAACTTTCGATTACAAGCATTTGCCTGAGTTCCACCAAGTTGAAGGACTCGTATGTGATGAAGGAATCAGCTATCAAAACCTTTTAGGAACATTAAAGGAATTCTATAAGAAGTTAGGTTTTGAAGTAAGGTTCAGGCCGGCATACTTCCCTTACACATACTTGTCAACCGAAACTGAAATCTATCTCGAGGAAAAGGAAAGTTGGATTGAGCTTGGAGGTGCCGGAATGATGAGGCCTGAAGTATTAAGGCCATTAGGCATTGACAAACCTGCTCTTGCATTCGGTTTGGGTATTGAAAGGCTTGCAATGATTAGATATGATGTGGAAGACATTCGTATGCTTTATAAAAGTGACATCAAATGGCTTCGTGAAGTTCCTACAGTCAATGGAGTTGAATTATAGTGTCAATAAAGCTGGTTTCTTGGAATGTGAATGGAATTAGGGCAGTCTCCAAAAAGGATGAATTTTGGGACTGGTTTGATGCAACTGATGCTGACATTATCAACTTTCAGGAAGTAAGGGCAACAGAAGATAAGATTCCAAAGAAATTGGCGGATGTTGACGGATTTCACCAGCACTTCAATGAGGCCGAAAAGAAAGGCTACAGCGGTGTTGGAACATACTCCAGAATCGAACCGGTAAGCGTTACAAGAGGTTTGGGTGTTGAAGAGCTCGACAGCGAAGGCAGAGTCTTGAAAATCGAATATCCTGACTTCATCTTATATAACATCTACTTCCCGAACAGTGGAATGAATGCCAAAAGACTTGATTTTAAGGTTGATTTCTGCAATGCATTGCTCAAACAACTTGTTGAGCTTAAGGAGGAAGGCAAAAATCTGGTCATCACAGGTGATTACAATATTGCCCACAATCCGATTGATGTCTACAATCCTAAAAACTGTGAGGGAAAATCAGGTTATCTGCCCGAAGAGCGAGCATGGCTGGATGAACTTGAAAAGGCAGGTTTTATTGATACTTTCAGAATGTTTGATGAGGGCGAAAACAACTTTACCTGGTGGAGTTACAGAACCCGTGCACGCGAAAGGAATGCCGGCTGGAGACTGGACTACTTTTATGTAAATGAAGAAATAAAAAATAATGTAAAATCAGCTGAAATTCTAGCTGACATCTATGGTTCAGATCACTGTCCTGTGACCTTGGAATTGGAATTTTAATATTTGGCGATTATAAAATTGTCTTTACATCACCAATGTCATCAACAACAGTGATATCTAATTTTTCCCTTTTGATGTAATCTCTGTCATCTTCGGTAATGTCGGAATTTACAAGAACTGCGCCCATTCCAGCATTGACTGCACCTAATGCATCTTCCTTAAATTTGTTACCTATCATCAATGACTTTTCAGGATTTCCTTTCATTTTTCTAAGCGCCACATCATAAATAAGTCTGTTTGGCTTGTTTTTACCAACCTCTTCGGAGGTAATGACTTCATCGAAAAATGAATGGATGTTGAGCCTTACAAGCTTTTCCCATTGTTTGATGGTTATTCCATTGGATATTACTGCTAAACGATATCCCTGGCTTTTAAGATAGATTAATGTGTCAATTGTTTCTGGAAATGGCCTTAAAAGTGCCATCTTAACGTTGTGGTATGTAATCATTCCGAGCGCCACAAGCATAGGGTCCTCATGGCCCAAAACGACCTGGGTCAATACATTGAAATGTTTTCCATAATTGGATCCCTTTTCACGGATAATTGTCTTCAAAACGCCGTATGCTTCATCCTTATCAAGAGGAAGCCCATTATCTACCATTAATCCTATTGCCGCTTTTCTTGCAGTTTCTGCAAAATCAGATGTGTCAAGCAATGTACCATCTACATCAAAAAATACAACACGGTCATCATCATTTTTAATCATATGTTTAAAATTATTATTTTAAAAATATAAATATTTTTAGAAAAATGCATCCAAACTTTGCTGAACTTCACCGACTGCCATGTCCTGCAAATCCTTTCTGGTATATCCGAATGAATACATGATTCTCTCAACGGCGGGAATTAGCTGGTTGTTGATGTAGTAGTCTTTGTCATAGTCATATCCCTCGCTGTACTCATATGGCACTGCCCTCTGGCTTATGGATCCTTTTCCTTTAGTGATAATGTACTGGATGATGGTTCCGCGTGTTACCTTGATTCCATGTTCCTCAATTTTCTGGGCGGCAATGACATGGGGTCCGACCTGCTTGTACTGGTTCAGTGGCTTGGTTATTTGGGTGTGGATGATGAGATCCTTTTTGTCGACATCGCCGTTTCTTAGTTTTTTCATTACCTTTTTGACTTCGCTGATGGCCTTGTTGGAGTCTCCCTCCTTTAGAATTGCCATCAGAACGGCTTCCTGTGTCTGTTTTACAATGGGTGCCCAGTCCCTTCTGACTAACTCGAGGCCTTTTGCTATGATTTCTCCGTCTTCAATCACAGCGTATCTCTTTTTGCTTACAAAGAAGCCTCTTCTGTAAAAACCTTCATACTCCAATTCCATGCTTTCAGGGAGTGTTGAGTTAAGGTATTTCAAGAATTTTTGGGCCTGCTCTTTGATTTCGGCTTCAAGTTCCAGCTGTTCTTTTGTCTCCTGAACCATTTTGACACCAAATTTAAATATATCTTTTGTAGTTATAATATTTTTCCAAAACAATTTTTCATGTCAAAAGCAATTTTGTTGCTCTGATATTGTAAAATTCTGCCTAAAAATTATCAATATTACTTTTCAAATGCTCTCCGACTGGGTTTATATCTGAAGGCCAACATAGTATGTGTGAGGTTTGATAAAATGGAAAAAAGACTGATCTCAAGTTATGATGAAATAAATGATACATTTGTAGGAAAATTGGATGGCGAACATGGATACTGTGCGGATTATGGAATTTCAGAAGGAGTATATCTTGGAATTAACAATTCAAACTTTCCAACTTCAATTTTTGTTCCAAACGCTTCAGAAGTTTTCAACACTTCCAAAGAAACTTTGGAAAGTGCTGATGTTAAAATCAACATTAACTGCAATGGAGGCTGCTTATGTTTTGACATGTGCATTGAAAACTCCAGAATATGCTCAATTAAGTGCAAAAATGACTTTGGAATTCCAAAATTGGAATGTTTGATGGATAGTAACATATAGTTACTATTTTTTCTCTTTTTCTGACAACCTTTAAATATGAGTTTGTTAAATATCTATAATAATTAATTTAACAATACATTATGGTGATTTTAATGGAAAATCAAAAAATAGATATTGAATCCGCAGATGAAATTGTAATTGTCGTACCTGAAGATGCCATTGAAGACGGCGAACTGGAAATCGATTTGGATGAATTGGGCATCGATGTTGAGTCTTTAGGTGAAGATGTCAATATCGTCATTCAGGTTGAAGGTGCAGAAGACCTGGAAGAAGATTTAGTTGATGACGACGATGAGGATTTCATAGAAGAGCCTAATGAATGGTATTTTGATGATGATCCATACGGTGTAGTCTATTATGAATTTGTAGATGATGATGAGGAATAGCTCATGACTAAGGAAGTTCCATATTACACTATTGATGATGAGGGCAATTCTGAAGTCATAACTGCCAATGCTGAAGCATACATCGATGATAATGATTTGAAGGATTTGCTGATTGAATTGTTGGGCGATGACGTTTCTGATGATGAGATTCAAAAGGTTCTCGATGCTGCGTCAAATGAGGATATGAGCGAAGAGGATTTCGACAGGTTGGTCGATGAATTCATTTTGAAAAACAGAAGCTAATTTTCTAAATTTTGCCTATGAAATAAAACATTTATATATAATGAAAAAGTAATATTTTATTATCATTATTCTTTAAGGCTCTTTTTTGCTCTCAAAAATCAGACTATTATTTTCTTGCATATAGTCTGATTGAAAAGAGGCTTGAAGACTGCGATTACTTATTTATTAATTATATTTATTAGGTGAAATAATGGCAATTTCTCAAGGAAAATCAACTAGAAGTCCATCCGGTGCAAGAAATGTTGCAAACCGTGGAAAAAGGAAATCTGAATTAGGAAGAGATCCTGCAGAAACTAGATTAGACGAAAAAAAATTAAGAAAAATCAGAACCCGTGGCGGTAACGAAAAACTCAGATTAGCTACAGGTAACAAAATCAACGTCACTGACGCTAACGGAAACACCAAAGTAGTAGACATCCTTGGTGTAATCGAAAACAGTGCAAACCCTAACTACGTTAGGAGGAACATCATTACCAAAGGTGCTATTGTAGAAACCCCTGAAGGTAATGCTAAAGTAACATCCAGACCTGGTCAAGACGGTGTTATTAACGGAATTTTAATTTAAAGATACTTCTCTTTAAATTCTCTTTTTTTACAATTTTTTTCATAATTTTATATACTTGTTTTTACAGATATTATATCATTAGTTATTTTTTAATTAGGAGATAAAATGTCAGAAGATAAAATCAATATGAATCATGGTGCTGGCGGGGAGGTAATGGCCAATTTGATTGCCGGCACTGTTTTGGATAATATCACTAAAAAAAGCGTAAATGGTGGTATTAGCTTGGATGACTTGGATGATGGAGCATCAATTCCATTGGGGGATTATGAAATTGTTATGACAACTGATGGTCATACTATTGACCCATTGTTTTTCCCAGGTGGAGACATAGGCAGAATTTCAGCGGCAGGAACAATCAATGATGTTTCTGTAATGGGTGCCCGTCCATTAGCCATTTCCAATGCAATCATCATGCAGGAAGGATTTCCAATTGAAGATTTGGATAAGATCATGAAATCCTTAAATGAAGCCTGTGAGGAAGTTGATGTTGCAGTCATTACCGGAGATACCAAAGTAATGCCTCAGGATAAGCTTGACGGTATTGTAATGGTTACAACCGGCATTGGAATAGCTAAAAAAGGAGAAGTTGTCCGTGATTCAGGCCTTGAAGTCGGTGACAAAATCATTGTCACAGGCAGCTTGGGTGATCATGGAATGAGTTTGATGTCATTTAGGGAAGGATTTGGTTTTGACACTGATTTGAAATCAGATGTGGCTCCTATGTGGAATATAATTAAAAGAGCTTTAGAAATTGGTGGAGTTACTGCAATGAAAGACCCGACCCGTGGCGGTTTTGCCAATGCCATTAATGAGATGGCTTCAAAGGCGGGCGTTGGTGTTGTGCTCGAGCAAGATGCAATACCTATTAAGGAGGAAGTTCATGCGGTATCTGAAATGTTGGGCATTGATCCGTTTGAAGTAGCTAATGAGGGAAAAGTGGTTATGGGAGTTAAGGCAGATAAGGCCGAAGAAATCCTTGAAGCCATTAAATGCGAAAAATATGGTGAAAATGCTGCAATTATTGGTGAAGTTGTTGAAGGGGATTATGTTGTTGTCAACACTCCGATTGGCGGTGAAAGAATCCTTGAAGCACCAATAGCCGATCCGGTTCCTAGAGTTTGCTGAGGTGATAATATGGCTACAATATTTACAAGAAGAGTTATTGCATATTTACTTGATTTCTTAGTAGTTTCAGCATTCATGTGGATTATATCATTTTTCTTATATGGGTTATTAGGTCCGAAAAATGTTTATCAAGCATATCAGGTCATACCATTCTTAATGCCTGTTTTAGGATTACTTTATTTTATATTATGTGAAAAAATAGCTAGCGCAAGTATTGGTAAGGCAATAATGAAACTGGAAGTCAAATCAAGAAATGGGGCCAATATATCTTGGTTACAGGCTATTGTACGTAACTTAAGTAAAATATACTGGATTCCTATCATTTTCGATTGGCTTATAGGAAGATTCTTGAAAACTGACAGGATATTGAATAATATTACAAGGACCACTGTTGTTAACGCTTGGTAATTGATGATTATGATTAAAAAAGTTCAGGTACTTTGGTATTTAAATAAGGAAGATTTGGAAAACTACTGCATAGACTTTAAGGAATACAAATCCCATAAGCTTGAAGGATATGAAATCGTTGATGTTGATGAGGATTTGATTTATGACCTGTGCGACAGGGATCCCGATAGGCTGGAACCTTTGGGCTATTTTAAGAATATCAAGGAGCTTGAAAACTATCTCTCCGACACTATTACCAATAATGAATTTGACCTGGATTTGGATTCTCCTGAACTTAAAAATAAGATTCAAAAGGCTATTGATTCCATTGATTTTACTGGTGAGGACTATTATATTTCAATTGGTGAAGGTATAGGAAATGAGAATACTAGAATCTCAAGCTGGTATGATTCACTTAGGAAGGAATATGACAGTTCCTCAAAAGATAACGTTTGGGTTTTGGCGGTTACAGGCTATGATCCTTATGACTTGTCCCTGACTGGCAGAACCTTATCCTATGTTCTTTCTGATATTTTAAACGTAACTGAAGCTTCTTTGGATAATCTGATACCTAATAAGGGAAGAATTACCATTGAGGAATGGAATGAAATTTTGGATAAGGTATATAGGAAAAACAAAATCTATCTGGGTTTGAATAGAGTTGTGTAACTAGTTAAGTCCTTTTTCAAATTCGCTCGGTTCAAAATAGGATACCTTAGCCAAGTTGTTGTTTAGCAATTCCCTGTTGATGTTTGTATCATTAGTGTAGACAATGGCCAATGTGCGGTCGTATTTGTCTTTTGGCTGTTTGTCGTCAATATCAAGATACACTGTTTTTCCAAGACACTTGTCGGTAACGAAGTTTTTTGCCTGGCTGAAACCCGGCTCCTGTTTGGCAATATCGACCTGGGTTAGCTGAACCCTACCAACACCATAAACCTGAATTGTGTTTCCGTCTATCACTTCAAGACATTTTCCTGCTTTTTCATAATTCACTGTCCTGTTGGCGATTGTCAGTGTTCCTGTCTGGTTGGCTTCACTGTTTGTATCTTTTAAAAACACGTTTGCCACTGTAAACATTATTGTTACCAGGAATATTGCCAGAAGAATTATTGAAATCGTTTTCTTGTTCATCTTGCATTCTCACATTCGTTTTTGAATCTGCATGACCTGCATTTTTTCGGATTTTTTGTTGCCATATAGGGTTTTGTTCCGTCAAACAGCCCATGCATTCTGTTGATTGTAAATTCAATTTGTTTTTCAACATCTGGAGTGAACACTTCAACCCAGAACAGATTTCCAGTTCCCCTTTCTCGGAGTGCCGCTTTGATTTTTCTCTCATCACCTGTCATGTCCTTGAATGCAAGACAGTATGCCCTGACCTGGTTCATTGTTGACTCGTAAGGTGTTCTTCCTGGTTTGTCGTCAATTATTACTATTTCATCAGGTTTCATCCATATCTCATCAATGTATCCTCTGATGCCGTAATGCGGTGCCACTACAAAGACTTCTCTTGAAAGTGAAGCCTGTATCTTTGATTCCTCAACGGCATCCTCGAACTTTGCAGGTGTCGAGTCCTTTTTGAAAATGTCCTCCAGCTCCTTGTGAATCTGGCTTCCCTGGGTCATTGCCCTTGTAGGTTGTGTTTCGATGCCTTCCACATACTCGAGATATATCTGGTATTCGCAATATCCCTGCTGATTCAGCCAGCTAATGGGGAAATTGTTTTTTCCTTCAATTATTTTAAGACCTTTTATGGAAGGGTGGTCTTTAAATTCATATGTTTTGCCATATTCGGTAATGTTTTTTTGTTGCATGATTCTCTTTTTGTAGACGATAGTATAATTAATTAACTTTAAGGTCTAAAGTAATCTCATGCATTATGTATCTTCAAAAAGTATACTGTCCAAAAACAATGGGATGAACTTGTATAGGGGATGCAGCCATGGCTGCATATACTGTGATTCACGAAGCGAAATCTATGGCATGGACCACAGCTTCGAGGATATTGAGGTCAAGGAGAATTCCCTTGAATTGCTCAAAAAGGAACTCATTAAAAGGCAGCCGGCCATGATCGGAACGGGTGCGATGACCGATCCGTACATTCCGCTTGAAAAAAGATTGGAATATGTAAGAAGGGCACTGAAATTAATTCACCGCTACGGATTCGGATTTACCTGCATCACAAAGTCAGATTTGATTTTAAGGGATTTGGATTTGCTTAAAAAAATCAATGAAAAGTCAAGGGTGGTGGTTCAGATGACATTGACGACTGCAGATGATGATCTGTGCAGAATAGTCGAGCCCAATGTTTGTCCGACCTCACGCCGTGTTGAAGTCCTTGAAACATTGTATGAGGCCAATATTCCGACAGTTGTGTGGCTGTGTCCGATTTTGCCTTACATCAACGATACCGAAGACAACATCAATTCAATTTTGGATTATTGCATTGAGACAAACGTTCAGGCAATATTGTGCTTTCAGATGGGGCTTACCTTAAGGAAAGGCAACAGGCAATATTTCTACGAAAATCTGGACAAGCATTTCCCCGGCTTAAAGGAGAGATACATCACCGAATTTGGAAATGACTATGAAATCCCATCTCCAAATAATGATCAGTTGATGAGGATTTTTAAAAAGAGGACCCGTCAACATGGAATATTAAATGAATTTGGAGAGATATTTGAGTATCTGTATGATTTTCCTTCCAAATCTGTGCAGTCAAAGTTAATCTAAATGGTTATATAACTTGTTTTTTAAATATTAAAATAATGAATTTCGATGATTTGAACATATCCAACGATATCAAAAATGCCATTGGTGAAATGGGCTTTGAAAAGCTGACTCCAATTCAGGAGTCTGCAATACCTGAAGCCTTAGAAGGCCATGACCTAATCGGGCAGGCCCAAACCGGTTCCGGAAAGACAATTGCCTTTGCAGTTCCGGTTCTTGAAAGGATTTTCATTCCCGATAAGTCTCCGCAGGCAATTGTTTTATGTCCAACAAGGGAACTGTGCATGCAGGTTGCATCCGAAATCGAAAAGTTGGGATCAAAAATCAAAAAGTTAAAGGTGCTTGCGGTTTATGGCGGCCAGCCTATTGGAAAACAAACAAGGGTGCTTAAAAAAGGTGTTCATATTGTTGTTGGAACTCCCGGTCGGGTGATTGACCATATAGAACGTAGAAACCTGGATTTGATAGGCATTGAAAGGGTGGTTTTGGATGAAGCTGATGAAATGTTGGAAATGGGGTTCAGGGAAGATATCGAAACGATTCTGGCCAGAACTCCTCATCAACGGCAAACCCTTCTTTTTTCAGCAACAATCCCTAAAGAGATTCGCCAGATTGCGGAAAAATATCAGAAGAATCCAAAATTTATCAGGATATCCGATAAAAAGCAGAACATTCCAAAAATAACTCAATACGCTTTCAGATGTGACATAAAAGATAAGTTCAATGGATTGACCAGATTGCTGGAAGCTTATGATGTCAAATTGGCATTGATATTCTGCAATACCAAAAAAAGCGTCAATTTCGTAAGAAAGCATCTGAAGGATGATTTTAAGGTCGACAGCATTCACGGGGACATGACCCAAAAGACAAGGGACAAGGTAATGAACAAGTTCAGAAACGGCAACATTAACATTTTGGTTGCCACAGATGTGGCCGCTAGGGGTCTCGATATTGAAAACGTTGATGTAATCGTCAATTATGACGTTCCACAAAACCTGGACGATTACATTCACAGAATCGGAAGGACTGCAAGGGCGGGCAAAAAGGGATTTGCATTCACCCTTGTTTCAAAGGATGAAATTTCAAGATTCAACAATATCAAAAAATCCAACAATGTCAAAATCATTGAAAAGGAGTTTCCCACGCTTCAGCAAATAGAGGATGTCAAAATCAGAAAGGTGTTGAATGATGCAAAATCATTGGTAGATGATGGCAGTCTGGAAAAATATGTTAAGATAATTGATAGTGGTGAATATGATAATTCACAATTGGCTGCAGCATTATTAAAGATGTTAATGGAAAATTAGTTATTTTCCACCATCGATAATATTGTATTTTATTTTTTCGTTTTCAAGTTCACGGGTGAATGCCTTGCTCATGTCCCCTACACAGATTGCAAGAACATTCAGTCCTTTGCGTGCCGCATTTGCAGTCGCTTGAGGAGCAGCATATTCTATATCAATGCTTAAACCGAGTTTTTTAACGATAGCTCTTGAAACGGTACCTGCAACAGCTATTCTATCTATCTCTTCGCCGCTGTTGGTTCCTTTTTCATAGACGTTTTTGATTAATTCCAAATCGCTGGCCTTGGATCCGCCGTCCTTGATGGTCGGAACATTTATTACTGTGACCTCGCCCACGCTCATGTCGATTATTCCTGTGAGATTGGTTAGCGCCACATCCATGTCCTTTTCAGCGTCATCAAGAACAACTCCTGTTGCATTTTCTTCTTTTTTATGGGCATATAGAACTCCATCTTCCATAAACAAACCGACTATGTCATCCTTTTCTAATTGTTCTTTTGCAATTGCCGGCCATATGGTCTTGTAATGGTTCATGGTTTCTAAAACGGAGTCACTATATTTTCTTAAGCTTATTGCATCCTTTTTAACTTTGTCAATGCCGCTTTGAGTAATTTTGTATGGTGATCTTCCATCTTTGGAAGTTATATATCCTAATTCGATTAATGTTTTGATATTTTCGGAAACAGCCTGTATTGTGATATCTAATTTTTCAGCCAAATCTTTTTGTTTGAGGTGAGGGTCTTGTTTTGATATTTCACTTAGTATTTGGAAATGTGTTAACGCACCTCTTTTTTTAAATGCCTTCATTTTTTTCATTCCTCAATTATAATTGATTAATTGATATTTTTATCTTTACTAGTATATATACTAATTTGTTATTTGGCCTTCAAGTTCATTGTTGAATCGTTCAAGGAATTCCTCTTTTTTATCAATAGGTATATAAGCTCCGCATGCCATGGAGTGTCCACCACCGGTTCCGCCAACTTCGGCTGAAACCTTACGGATTATGTTTCCAAAATGGATTCCGTCATATGACAACAGTCTGGAACATCTCAATGATATTTTTAAGCCTTCATCATCAGTTTGGGTAAATCCTATAACTGGCTTTTTCCAATTGCAATATCCTAGAATCATTCCGGTGATGGTACCAACAATTTCAGGTTTGATGCCGGTTCCATCGAAATATTGCAAGTTTTCAAGCTCAATTATATTTGATTGTTCACCATCACTGACTTTTTCTATTGACTGTGCCAAGTTGCGTCTGTGGTCTCTGCTGATGCTTTCAAGTTCATCCAGTGCCAGGAATCTGTCGCCTTTTAGAACTTCCATTGCGACTTTCTCTTCATGATTTCTTCCGCAGGCATTCATTGCGGTTGAAAATTCGGAACCGTCCCTTAAAAAGCTATTTTCATCCTCCTTGATGAAAGTGTATGAGTCTCCAATAATCAATTGGGGAATGTATTGAACATACTTTCCCGGAACTACCTGGGAAATCATTCCGGAAAGGCGCTGGTAAAGCTTGCCTTTTTCTTCCATAGTAAGTTCGTTTAAGGTTTTTCTGTGATGCTTTTCATCAATCTCAAGTTCCTCCAGGATGGCCATGGTTTCAGCGGTATTGTTTGTAATCGGGAGCTTTACGTCATTGAAATAGGAAAGGGCCACAAACAGCGGGCGTGTATTCCTTCCATAGATGTTGATGTCGCTTTTGATGACTTCAAGATACCCTTCATCGATTGCATCCTGCTGGATGAGTTCATTCAATCCTTCAAAATGACCGATTCTTGTATTTTGCATGTCTCCGATTGCAGAAAGCACTCCAATCCAGCTCAAATCATTATATCCGAATTCCTTTGAAAGGAAATAGCATAATCCTCCACCGCAAACATAATATGACCCATCAATTCCATGATGATGGGGATTGATTTCAAGGTAAGTGTAGTCCTTGTCGTTTTTATAGTCAAGGTCCCTTAATGGAGGATGGTGGTCCAGAATTATGATCTTTTGACCTTCCTTCGCTTTTGTATCAATCAGCTGGCCTGAACCCAAATCGGAAAAGATTGTAAGTTCATGGTCCAAGTCCAGATTGTCCAGGACGTCAAGATTGACGAATTCAATTTCATGTTCTTTATTCTGTCTGTCTAGTATGGTTGATAGTATTGCGCCTGAACAGATTCCATCACAGTCGATGTGTGAATAAATCTTGATGTTGGTTGATGATTCAATAATCCTTTTTGCTTCACTATACTGTTCAGACATTAGTTGTGGTATTTGCATAATGATCAGTTTCTTATATTTTTTATCTCTGCGCTGACTTCACGTAGAAGTTCAAGTTTTGTTCCTTCCCATTCAACAAGCACTCTTCCGGATTTTTCATACCATTTTCCAGGATATGAAACTTCCTTTTGAACACTGTGTTTTAATCCAAGTCTTTTTGCAGCTCTTTCAATATCTGAAAGGCTAGGGTCTGCTACGGCATATTCCTTAGCGATTTTGCGCCCTTCCTTCAGGGTCAAATTCTTGTCTAAATACTGTGGCCAGATAGTTATCATTTTTTCACCTGTCTAATTCTTTGAATAATAGTTCCATCATGTCCGGAACTGTGTAAGTGTCTGGGTAAATGTGGGCAATGTCATATTTGTCTAAAACCTTTGCGGTAATCGGACCGATGCAGACTGTCAATAGGTTTTCGGACAGCAGCATGGCAATCTTTTGCTTGTCGTCTACTATTTCAAAGAAGTTTTCAACGGTCAGCGGGCTTGTGAATGTAATTGCATCGATTTCTTTGTTTTCAATTTTTTCAATGAGATTTTTAACCGCTTTTTCATCCATTGGAAAGAGTGATTTGTATGCTTCGGCTAAAATAACCTTATTTCCAAGTTTTTCCAACTCTTCAGGCAAAACAGGCCTTGCAGATGCGGTTCTTGGAATTCCAATGGTTTTTCCGGTGATGCCCTGCTTTTTAAACTCTTCAATAAGACCTTCTGCTGTGAACTCGTCAGGCATCAGGTCAACTGTCAGACCTTCCTTTTCAGCCAGTTTTCCGGTCTTGTTTCCAATGACTGCCAGCTTGCAGTCCAGGGTTTTCAAGAAGTCCGGATGGAACTGTTTCAGTGAAACTATTGTTGTCGGGGATGTAAATATGATCCAATCAAGCTCATCCTTTTTTGCAACCAAATCCTTGAGGGATTGTGTGTTGACCGGCTTTAAATCAAGTGTCGGTGCGAGTATCGGCTTTCCACCTAATTTCTCAACAATCTCACAGGCTTTTCGGGCTCTGTCTTTAGGTCTTGTTATTGCAACAACAGGTTTTGACATTTCATTACCTTCATTAATTTAATAATGTAATATATTATGTTTCAACTTTTTAATATGATTTTTCATTGTTAATATTTATGTTAAAATTGATTTTTTCTTGAAAATTTACTTTGGATTTGATTAATTGTTGCGAATGTTAACAATTATATAATATGAAAACATATCCTTAAATAGGTGATTAATATGAGCAATGTACTTGTGGCTTATTTTTCAGCTAGCGGAGTAACCAAGGCCATAGCCGAAAAGATAGCAAATGAAAACGATTATGATTTATTTGAAATAGTTCCAGAAGAAATCTACACTCCCGAAGACTTGGACTGGACAGACAAGAACTCCAGATCAACAATCGAGATGAACGACAATTCATTCAGACCTCCAATTGTTGAATCCTGTGACGTAAGCGGATATGATATAGTTGCAATCGGTTTTCCGGTATGGTGGTATACAGCACCTACAATAATCAACACTTTCATTGAAAGCGCAGATTTAAGCGGAAAGACAATCAAGGCGTTCTGTACATCAGGTGGTTCAGGAATCGATAAATGCGTAAGCGATTTGGCAAACACTTATCCGGAACTCAATTTTGCAAAAGGAATGAGGTTCATGGGAGATGTTTCAAAAGCTAAAGGGTGGATTGAAGATGAGTAAGAAAGTTGTGGTCATAAGCTCTTCCCCAAGAAAAGGGGGAAATTCAGATACTATGTGTGATGAGTTTGTAAGGGGAGCAAGAGACGCCGGAAACGAGGCGGTTAAATATTTTCTGGAAGATATTGAATTTTCCTCCTGCAAGGCTTGCTACAAATGCAAGACACCTGAAATGAAGTGTTTCCAGGAAGACCAAATCTCTGAAATCCTTGAAAAAATGATGGAAGCGGATGTAATAGTGTATGCAACACCTGTATACTATTACGGGATGTGCGGAACATTGAAGATGTTTTTTGACAGGTGCTATCCGATATTCAGGCATCTTGAAAACAAGGATTACTACATAATACTTGCTGCAGGCAGCGGCTGCGGAGATACATTGGCCGGAATTAGAAGCTTCATAGGATTTTCTAAAAATCCGACAGAAAAAGAAGTATTTGAAGTCCTGGGTGATGTAAAATCTCAAAAGGACAAATTGAAAAATGCATATGATGCGGGTTTCGGCTGCTGAAAATTAAAAAATATAGGAAAGGATAATCTTTCCTATTTAAAATTATTTGAACTGTTGTATGCTTTGCCGTCAACAGTTAATGTGTATTCACCATATTCGATGTTTCCGTTCAGTTCCAATGAGGAAACTGTACTGTCACCGGTCAGAGTCCATGTAGAACCTTCACCAACTTTAACGGTTGTATTTCCGGTTGAATTGATTGCCCCTTTGAATTGGGTATTTTTCATGTTCCAGTTTAGGGAACTGATTGAATCAACGATGACATTGCCGGCAATATCCTCATTTTCAGTGTTCAATTCACATGTTCCTCCGTTGGACCCTTCGCTTCCCCATTGGTTTTGGCCTGATGACTCTAAAAATACTCCACTTGCGAAACTGCATTCTGTTTTTTCCAGATTGATTACACAGGCAGTATTGGTAATGTGGAACATTGGAGCCTCTTTGGACACTGGTGAGTCTTCAGCTATTGCCAATTTTGAATTTTTAGCGGTGAATGTGGATGTTCCGACATCAGCATCTCCACTCATGCTTTGGTAGATGAATATTCCGCCCAAATCAACATATGTATCTCCATCCTGTCTGTTGCCTTCTGCAAATCCGGTCATCTCACAATTTTCCAATTCAATTGAGTTTTTACCTTCGATGCAGGCGATTTGGGATACATATGATGTACCTTTGGTATTTTCAGCAGTAATGTTTCCGGTTGAATAAATCAAAGGTGAACCTCTGCCGCTGGTTTTGCTGACTCCTGTGTTGATTTCAGAGTTTTTGACATGTACCTGACCTTCTCCACGGTCTGTTGCAAGAGCAGCGCAGCTTTGACCGTCAGTGTTGATGATGACATTTTCGGCATTGATTACTCCGTTATAGGTTGCATCCAGCCCTCTTGACTTGTCTGAATGGGTGGTAATTTTAACGTTGTTTATGTTAGCTTCTGTGCTGCCATCAACGGTGCTTTGTCCAGGCTGTTCTCCACCGCCCTGTCCGCCAGGTGCTTGTGAAGGTTGTCCGCCTTCACTGCCGTTTCCCGCAGGCATTTCAGGAGGTTGGCTCCCGTCTCCGCCGCCATTGCCTGATGCTTCAGGTGGTTGGCCTCCTCCACCGGAGCCTTGTTGGGAGTTATCCCCACTTGAAGAAGATGCATTGGCATTGGTTACAAAAATACCGTTTGATCCTTTTGAATTGGTGTTGATTTCTACATTTGAAATGTCTGATGTGCCATTTGTATTGACTAAAATGGCAGAGTTAACTCCATAAAAATCAGCATCGTCACCGCTGGTTGCGGTATCGCCGGTTTTATTTACGGCTGAGTTTGCTAATTTGAGTTTTCCTCCATTTTTGACTAAAACTGCATTGGTGTCTGCACCATCACTGTGATAGTATCCGTCATGTTCGTCCGAGTTTTCAGAGTCAACTACAAGGTTTCCTCTGTCTTCCAGTGCATTCGCATTAATGCTAAATGAACCATTGCCCATATTATGGGAATTTGTCAGTGCAAATGCTACTGCACAAATTATTATTATTGCAAATATTGCAATTAGGTATTTTTTGTTCATGAAAGTAATAACTCGTAAGTATTATTTAAGTATTTTGGATAATCTTTCAATTCTTAAAGAGTTATAAGATGTTTAGTAATTGCTTAGTCTATATGAGGATATCAATTGCCCATATTGCTTTTTAGGGTTTAAATTAACAATTATTTGCCAAAAATTCTTGAAAAATTTAATATTCATGTTTAACATGGCGATATATTATACATTTTTATATATTGATTTCAAATATATATTACATTAAAATTATTAATGGAAATGAAAATTATGGCAGATAAAAATGAATGGGGCAGCAATCTATCATTCATACTGGCAATGATAGGTTCTGCCGTCGGACTTGGAAACATTTGGAGATATCCTTATGTGCTTTATTCTAATGGTGGGGGAGCATTTTACATCCCTTATATTGTAGCTATTCTTTTAATGGGAATTCCTTTCCTGATTTTGGAGTATGGCGTAGGATATAATTTCAAATCTTCTTTTGCAAAGGCTGCAAGAAAGATAAACTCCAAATGTGAGTATTTGGGCTGGTTTTTACCGGTTGCTGTTTTTATGATTATGATTTACTACTCAGCCATTCTCGGTTGGGATGGAATATATATTATTTTAAGTTTCTTTAAGGGTTGGGGAGCAAATCCGGATGCTTTCTTTGCAACCACTCTTCTTCAATCTTCAGAATCTTACCTTGGTTTACTTAATTTCATTCCTGTTATTGCAGTGGCTATGCTTGCAGGCTGGGTACTTATTTGGTTTATTTCACACAGGGATCTTGAATCAGGGCTTGGAAAGGTTTCAAAAGTATTGGTGCCTGCATTATTCATCATTATGGTTATCATAGTGATATTCTCATTGACTCTGCCGGGCGCTTCAATCGGCCTTGCAGAGCTGTTCAATCCTGACTGGTCACTTTTGGGACATTTTGAAATATGGATGGCGGCATTTGGACAGATAGTATTTTCCTTGAGTTTGGGAATGTCAATTGCATTTACTTATGCAAGCTATACTAAGGATGACGCAGATTTAATCACAAATACGATATCAATCGCTCTTGCAAATTCACTGTTTGAAAACTTTGCTGCGCTGGGCGTATTTTCAATTTTAGGTTATATGTCATTGCAGTCCGGAACTGCTGTTTCAGAGCTTGTGACTCAAGGAACAGGGCTTGTATTTGTAGTTTATCCGACAGTATTTAATGTATTGGGTCAATGGGCATATGTTTTAGGACCGCTGTTCTTTTTGACAGTTTATCTTGCAGGACTTACAAGCATCCTGTCTACTGTTGAACCGCTGTCATTTTCCATTCAAAACAAGTTTGGGCTTTCAAGGTCCAGGACAATGACAATACTGATTGCTGTCGGTGCCTGTGTATCTATGATTTATGCAACTGCATTTGGAGGATCCCTACTTGGATTTGTCGACACTTTCATTAACCAGATTGCATTGCTCTTTGGTGTAGTCGTTGAATGCATTATCTTTGCTTGGATATTCAAGGCGGACAAATTAGTCGATTTCCTTAATTCAAAATCTAAAACAATCAAGCTTGGAAAATGGTGGTTGTTAATAGTCAAATATATTCTTCCGATATTCATTTCAATTATTTGGATTGGAGGAATGTTTGACGTGGCTCACAGCGGTTCATTTGACCAGCTGAACTTCACAATCGTCTCAGCAATCGTGCTGTTGGTTGCCACCTTGATATTCACCATATTGCCGGCCAAAAATCCCGATTGGGATAATGCTGAAGAAAGAGTTTAAATTTAGGTTAAATTTCATATTTAACCTTATATCTTTTTTTTTAATTTAACAAGTCATCTGAAAAGGTTTGTTAAAACGTTATTTTCATTATTGGTAATGGTAAAGTTCATACTGCTGTTTGAATCCTGTTTGATACTATCGGAGTTATTATTTTGGGTAGCGGTACTGTTGGCATCCTCTGTGAAGTGGACTCCCATTATCAGACCTAATATTGATAGTAAAAATATCAGAAGTATTACAGTATTTTTCATGTTCATAATAATAATTTTATTTTTGTAATATATAAATTAATAGAAAAGTATTTTAATATATTAGGTTAAATAACTATTGAAAGCTTAATGAGGTGATAATATGAAAGGTGTTATTCTATTAATATTGGGCATCATCGCCGTAATAGTTGTCGTTGGTGGTGTGGCAGCAGTGCACGTGATGCATGAAGCGGGCATTGAGGATATCAGTGCCGATTCAGTAAAAACTCTGATGGATAAGGTATTTAATATTCATTCTTCAGAAAGTTCAGGTTCATCCTCAGGTTCCTCTTCAGGTTCAGGTTCTTCATCAGATTCAGGAAATGTCCTGGATGTTGTAAAGGAAGAGGTTAAGCAGAATTATCAAAATGGTGAAGGGTCCTATAAGGAAGTCACCTATGAGGACGGCGGATTCAGGCAATATGATACCAAAACCGGTGAACTGATAGGTTCCTCATATGATTCAGATCAGGGCAAGCTCCCAAGCATGGAATGATTAGAATGATTTTAAAGGATTTGATGATTCATTTCAGTATCGATGAGGATTTGCCAGAATATCTTTTAAACCAAACATTCAATAAGGTTTTTCTTGATGGAAAACTTACAAAAGAAGGAAACACTTATGAAATAGCAGTTACAACACGCCAGGATGTTACACATCACTTGTTTATCAAACCTGGTGAGGAATTTCCCGTAATTGTTTTGTCCGAACTTCCAAGCGGCCTTTTGAATGGCATGAAGTTCCCGCAAAATGAAAGTGTCGGAATTCCAATCAACAAATTATGACTGCTATTTTTTTCTCTATTTTTAACTATTTTTATATAATATTACAATCAAAAATAATAATATAATAATTTAATATTTTGTTGATATCATGGACAAAAAAGAGTTAATTAATTCTGGAAAAGTGAAAAGCGTTTTCACTACTGATAATCCTGATGAGGTCATAATCGAGTTTAGGGACGACATGACTGCAGGTGACGGTGCAAGAAAAGAAGTGATGGACAATAAAGGGGCTTACAATGCAGTGATTTCCGCTAAAATATTTAAGGTTTTAGAGGAAAATGGCGTTGCAACCCAGTTTGTTGACCTGCCTGAACCTAATGTCATGGTCGCAAAAAAGCTTGAAATGATTCCGATAGAGGTTATTGTAAGAAATATTGCCACCGGCAGTTTGGTTCGCAAATATCCGATTGATGAAGGTACCAAATTGGACCCTCCTTTAGTTCAAATGGATTACAAGGACGATGAATATCACGACCCTATGCTCAACAGGTCACTCATAAGGGCACTTGACATAGCTACAGACGAGGAAGTCGATATCCTGATTGAAAAGGCATTGAAAATCAATAAGGTCCTCACCAAGTTCTTTGCTGATGCGGGAATCATCCTTGTTGACTATAAAGTCGAATTCGGTAAGGATAAGGATGGAAACATCCTTTTGGGTGATGAGATATCCCCTGACGGCTGCAGGCTATGGGACAGTGAAACCCTGGAAATGTTGGACAAGGAACTGTTCCGTGAAGGAAAGGACAATGAGGTAATGGCAGCTTATATTGAAGTTTATAATAGAGTTATTCCAGATGATGAAAAGGTGATTTAGATGTTATTTGATATTGAAATTAAAATCTCTTTAAAAAGCGGTATGTTAAACCCTGAAGCTACTCAAGTTGAAAGATCACTTGATTTGTTAGGTTATGAAGTTAAAAACGTTAAAACTGTTGAAACAATCAAATTCCAAATGGAAGGAGAAGACAGGGAAGCAATCAGAGAAAATGTCGTTGATATGTGTGAAAGATTGCTCTGCAATCCTGTAATTCATGATTATAAGATTAATGTTATTCCACAAAACATGGCTTGCGGTAAATAGGTGTATAAGATGAAAATTGGAGTAATTAGATTTCCAGGAACTAATTGTGACCGTGATGTAGCAAAAGCCGTTGAGCTTGCAGGTCTCACACCGGAATACGTCTGGTGGAGTGAGGATAAGCTCACAGACTATGACGGCATTGTCATTCCTGGTGGATTTTCATATGGTGATTACTTGAGAGCTGGTGCAATGGCATCCATTACACCGGTAATTGATGGGATTAAAGAATTGGTAAAGGAAGAAAAACCTGTCTTAGGAATATGTAATGGTGCACAAATCCTGGGTGAAATCGGACTTGTTCCGGGTGTTTTCATTACAAACGAAACTCCTAAGTTCAACTGTGAATGGGTTGACTTAAAGGTAGCCACTTCAAGAACCCCATTTACAAAGGCATTCAAAAAGGACCAGACAATTGCTCTTCCAATCGCTCATGCCGAAGGAAGGTTCTACACTGAGGATATCGATTTGTTAAAAGATCAAGACCAGATCGTATTGCAGTTTAAAGGCAAAAATCCTAACGGTTCAATGGAAGCAATTACAAGCGTCTGTGATGAGTCAGGGCTTGTTTGTGCAATGATGCCTCACCCTGAAAGGGCATGCGAAGAGCTGTTCGGTTCAGATGACGGTTTGAACTTCTTTAAAGGTTTCTTATAAGTGATAAAATGGTAGTTTATTTAATTGGTGCAGGACCTGGAGATGCTGATTTAATAACTCTTAAGGCTGTAAAGGCTTTAAATAAGGCTGATGTTGTATTGTATGATTATTTGGCCAATGAAGAAATATTGGCTCATGCTCCGGATACTGCTGAAAGAATATATGTTGGTAAAAAAGCAGGCGAGCATTACAAGACTCAGGATGAAATCAATGAGCTGATAATCAAGCAGGCTCAAAATCATGAAAATGTCGTAAGGCTCAAAGGTGGAGACCCTTTCGTCTTTGGCCGTGGTGGAGAAGAGATATTGGCTTTGATGGAACATGATATCAAATTTGTAGTTATTCCAGGTGTAACTTCAGCTATCGGAGCACCAACTTCACTAGGACTACCAGTAACTCACAGGGCGGTAGCGACCTCAGTCACTATTGTAACAGGTCATGAGGACCCGACAAAACCGGAAAGTCAGGTGCACTGGGATTATACCGCAGACACTTTAATAATATTGATGGGTATTGGAAATATTAAGGAAAATACCGCTGAAATCATGAAATATCGTTCAGCAGACACTCCAGTTTGTGCCGTTGAAAGCGGAACTCTGCCGAATCAGAATTTGGTATTCGGAACTCTTGGGGATATTGCTGATAAAAAAATCAACACCCCTGCAATTTTGATTATTGGGGATGTTGTAAACATGTATAAGGAAATTTACGATTATCAAAGGTGATTAGATGTGTGGAATTGTCGGTTGTATATTAAAGGATGATGGGGATGTTGCACCCATTCTTTTTGACTGTATATCAAAGCTGGAGTATAGGGGATATGATTCTATAGGTTTGGCCACTTTCTTTGAAAATAAAATTCATATAAAGAAGGATAAGGGAAAAATCGCTGAAGTGGATAAGAAACTGGACCTTACAGACATGCCTGGAAACTTCGGTATAGCTCATGTAAGGTGGGCAACACACGGAGACCCGTCAAAGCTTAATTCACACCCTCATATTGATGAGGACACTACCGTTGCGGTAGTTCACAATGGGATCATTGAAAACTATTTGGAAATAAAGGAAAAGCTGATTCTTGAAGGCCATGTCTTCAAGTCAGACACAGACACTGAAGTCATTCCACATTTGATTCAAAAATTTATGGATGAAAAGTTCGATCTTGAACATGCCGTCAGAAAGACAATTGACATCATCGAGGGGGCTTATGCGATTGCCGCAATATCAATTAACGAACCCGATAAGATTGTTGCGACACGTAAGGACTCACCGCTGATTGTTGGAATCGGTGATGAGGGATATTATCTGGCTTCAGATTCTCCGGCAATCCTGAAATACGCTCGCGATATAATATATCCCGAAAGGGGCGAAATCGTCATCTTGGATAAGGACGGCGTCGTTGTCCATGACGAATTCGACAATGTCGTCAACAAGGAGATAGACACTATCAATTGGACACCTGAAATGGCTGAAAAGGAAGGCTATGAACACTTTATGATTAAGGAAATCAACGAGCAGGCTATCGCCGTTAGAAATACCTTGACCCAGAAAGACAACATTCAGGAAATCATCGATGAGGTTGGAGATGTTCAGAGAATCTGTTTTGTTGCATGCGGCACATCATATCATGCATCCCTGACAGGAAAA
This sequence comes from Methanobrevibacter sp. UBA212, assembly GCF_905233225.1. Classification (NCBI taxonomy): domain Archaea; kingdom Methanobacteriati; phylum Methanobacteriota; class Methanobacteria; order Methanobacteriales; family Methanobacteriaceae; genus Methanobrevibacter; species Methanobrevibacter sp. UBA212. Next base: position 13,616 of record NZ_CAJODJ010000005.1, on the reverse strand, counting down.
TATCTGATAGAATCCCTTGCAGGCATTCCTACAGATGTGATTCTTGCATCCGAATTCAAATATTCCGCCAACACTTTAGATGATAAGACATTAGTTATTTTCATATCCCAGTCCGGTGAAACTGCAGATTCCCTTAAGGCTTTGGATGTGGCCAATCAAACATCCATAACTTTGGGTATCGTTAATGTTGCAGGTTCATCCATTACAAGACGTGCCAAATATGTTATCCAAACTCAGGCGGGCCCTGAAATTGGAGTTGCGGCAACCAAAACATATGTTGCCCAATTGACTGCGATTTATTTATTGGCCGCTCTGATATCTAAAAATGTGGAGCTTCTAAAAGAACTTGATAATGTTCCTGGATTCATTGATGAGGCTTTGGAAAATGTTGAATTGGTTGAAGAGTTGTCCAGGAGATATAATTATGCCCGTGACTTCTTCTATTTGGGAAGGGGTTATTCTTATCCTACAGCTCTTGAAGGCGCATTGAAACTTAAGGAAATTACATATATCCATGGTGAAGGTTATGCCGCAGGTGAGCTGAAGCATGGTCCTTTGGCTTTGATAGATGAGGGCATTCCTGTTGTTGTTGTAATTCCTCCGGGTGACAATTATAGAAAAACAATGAGTAATTTGGAAGAGGTCAAATCCCGTGGAGCTAATGTATTGGCTATTGGATCAGATGATGATGAATCTCTAAAAGCTAAAGCTGATGCGGTTATTGCGATAAACAGTGAAGTTAAAGAGATTATTGCACCATTGGTTTATATTGTTCCATTGCAGCTGATAGCATATTATATTACTTTAGAGAAAGGTCATGACCCTGATAAGCCTAAAAACTTGGCAAAATGTGTGACTGTTGAATAGTTAATATTTATAGCTTAAATCTTATTTAAGCTATTCTAATCTATTTTTTTTTAAATATTTCAGTTTTTAATCTTTAATTTGATGATTTAGATTTAAAATTATTGTTTTGATGATTTTTAAAACAATCAGTTATTTTATGATAATTTTTATAAATCTTTTTTTTAAATAGTCCTATTTTAAATAGAATTAACCTTTTGATAGTAATTTCAATCATTTTAACCTTTTTATAACAATTATAAAAATATTTATGCTTATTTTTTTAAAATTAAAACTCTTTATGCTTTTTTTAAAAATCAAAAGCTTTTTATACCTAAAACTTTTAATACATTATTACGAACAAATGTTAAATGGAGTTAACGTTATGTTTAATAAAAAAATTAGTTTAGTTTTAATGACACTGGTATTTATGTTGTCTGTGTCTGCAGTTGCTGCAGCTGATTCAAACTCAACAGATGATTTAATTGCTGGTGAAGTGGATGAAGAACCTCCATCGGGTGATGTGGGCGTTTTATCCGCTAATGAAGATGTCACTATTTCTGACAATGATAAGAATTATTCATTAGATGGTAGTGATGTTAGTATGTATTATAAGGGTGATTCAAGTTATCAGGTAACCTTATCTGATGGTAATGCTCCAGTTAGCGGTGCAAATGTTACTTTGCAATTAAATGGAGTTACCCATGTATTGACCACTGATGTGACCGGTAAGGTTTCACTTCCTATTGATTTATATCCTAATACCTATGATGTATTTGCCAGTTATGGTAATGCTTCTTTAAAGAATAAGATTAAAGTATTGCCTGTGATAACCGGAAAGGATATTACTAAAACCTATAAGAGTCCAACCAAATACACTGCGACCTTTTTAGATTCAAAAGGCAAACCATTGAAAAATACAAATGTAAAATTTATTTTAAATGGTAAAACCTATACTAAAAAGACAGATTCCAAAGGTGTAGCCAGTTTGGGTTTAAATTTAAAAGTTGGAAATTATGTGGTTTATGCAGTTCATCCAAACGGATATAAGATTTCCAATAAGATAACTGTCAAGACATCTGTTGCAGCATCCAATTTGAAGAAATATTATAAAGGCTCTAAGAAGTTTAGCGCCAAATTTTACGGTAAGAATGGTAAGGTCTTGAAAAAGAAATATATTAAATTCCGATTCAAGGGTGTTTCTTACAAAATAAAAACCAATTCAAAAGGTGTAGCAAGCATTAAGATAGGTTCATCTCCCGGAAAGTATAAGATGGTTTCAATTAACCCAAGCACCGGTGAGAAGGTAACCAAGACTGTTACTGTTTTGTCACCATTGTCCGCAAAGTCAATGGTCGCATTCACAGGCACTACTTCCAAGTTTAAAGTAACCCTTCACAAACCGAACGGAAAACTTGCAAAAAGTAAGAAAATGACCGTTTATGTTGATGGAAGCAAAAAAACAGTCAAGACAAATAAAAATGGTGTTGCTACAGTTAAATTTAAATTGGATAAGGGAACTTATGTCTTTAAAGCTGTTGATCCTTATACAAAATATACAATAAGCAAAAAGGTCACTGTTAAATTGGCTTCTATCCATGCACATAACATTGCTGCAATAGAAAATGAGACTTCAGCATTCCAGATACAACTTTTCAAGCAAAACGGTAATGTCGCTAAAAATACCAATGTGAAAATTACAATAGACGGTGAAAGCCATATTGTCAAAACAAATTCCAAAGGTTTCGCAAAGGTTAGTTTCAATTTACCTGTCGGAAAATATAAGGTTGTATGTGAGGATTTGAGCACCGGATATAAGGTAACTTCTCAGATTTCTGTTGTACAGGATAGGATGGCAATATCTTTCAATAAATATGGTGTTTCTGAAGATGGTAAAACCATATTGGCTATCGGTAGGCCGTCTGCGCCTGGTGAAGAATCAAAATATGGTTATACATGGTATATGACTGAATTTGAAAGAACATGTCCATATTGTGGCAGTCATGAACTGTATTGGGATGTCTTTTGGGCTGGAAATGAACATGATGAAGTGGGTATTTTCCCTGCTACAGGACGAAGGGAACCCGGCAGTACTGAGGGTATGATCTTCTGTAAGCATTGTGATGCGGACTTCTCAATATTCGGTTTGGAACACATATACTCTAATCCGAAGAAACTGACTGTTGTATACGGTCCGGTTAAGGCATCGAAAGAATTAGCATACCAACTTAAAAGTGGAAATTTCGTGAGAGCGTAATTTCATTTTTTTACTTTTTTTAATCTTTTTTTCATATCCAATATTCTGTTTGTGGAATTGTTTTTCAAATCCTGCTTTTCGCTGTATGCACTTTCAACTTCAACGATGTAGTATGCCTCATTGGAAGTTGTTGAAGGTATATTCATTTTTTTGAGATTGCGTTCAACTCGTCTTTTCAGCTTTTCGTCATCCATTTCCTGACCCAGAAATATTGGCGTTTTGACGGCTGATGAAATTTTGGTGTTGTGACGGGCTTCATGCCTTTCTTCAGCTCTTGCATCCAGAATGTCTTCGCTGGAGTTGTTCAAGCTGGGATCTCTAAATGGGATTCCGACATCTGACAGCGCTATCCTTATCTCATCATTTTTTGGAAGGGACCAATCCAGCATTTCCGGATTTGGACTGGCCAGGGTTCCGCCTTGCATTCTTCCAAATATCGGACCCAATCCAATATAGAAATCAGCTTCAATGAATCCTGCCCTTACCGGTGCCGATGAGGTGTAGGTTGCAATTATTCCATCATCCCTGATTACGCGTCTGAACTCCCTGAAGAATTCCACTGAGAATAGCTCAGGGGCCATGTTCTGGCTGAACGGGTCTAGAAATATTGCATCGTAGGAATCATCGTCAAGCCTTTGAACGGTTTGCCTTGCATCTTCAATAAAAACGTTGATGTTGATATTTTCAGGAATGTCTGTTGTTTCCAGACTTAATGTGGCGTAATCCTGTGCTATCAATTCATTTTCAATTGCCTTTTTGGTGATGTCATGTTCTGGAATTGGTGAAGGCACTAAAAGGCCGCAGGCCAATGTTGCCTTTGATATTTCAACCATGTCTATTTTCAGATTTGTTTTTGAATTTTTCATGAAATCAGCTATTGCCGCTGATGAATTATAACCTAATCCTGCACATATGTCCAAAATGGCAATGTCTTTATCATAATTGAATTTCATCGGTTTGATAAATTTCTCAAATGACTCACTTATTGCCCCGGTAGATGTATGTAGGGTTTCAACTTTGTGGTTTATTTCTTTAGAGTTGATAGAATAAGATCCATCATCGGTTAAAACAAAGTAATTGTTATAAGTATCAAAAAAATTGAGTCTCCATTCATTATTTTGACTACTTTTTTCTTGACGAAAAGTTTCATTTATCAAATCAAAAATATCGTCGTTGATTATTCTGGCGCTGTTTTCATAACTCATTGTATCAAGTATATTTTGGTTAGTGAAACTTTAAATATTTGATTATTTCAGAGGTCATTTCCATGATGTTGGATATTGCGGAAAGGGAATTGTTGCAGTGGTGTTGTTCATTTTCATTGAGGTTTGTCAATTGCCTATGGGGGCAGTTTTGCACTTGAGGAATTGATCATTTTGTGGTCAGTGCCGTGTCTCGTGCACTGCATTCAACCGGAGTAATTTCAATTGTTGCTTTGATGTTTTGGTCATATGGTTTTTCTTGAAACTCTTTTCATAAGGGGGTTAAATTTCTCCATTTATTTAGTTTGGCATTGATTTTAGGTTTAATCATATTTAATTAGTGTTGATTTCTTTATTTTTTAAATTCATGCGTTATATTTTGTCATTTTTCAGTAATAAAGCTGAATGATGTGTAAAATAATTTTATGTAATATTGAATTGATGGTATTTGGATTCTAAATCATATTACTTTAAACATGCATTTCGTAACGATTTCACTTTATTTTTTGAAATCTGACATATTTAAAATGTTCATTTTTAAAAATCAAGTTCAATATTTAAGTTATTTGGCTAATTTTGCCTTGAAAATTAAATTCTATTTTGTGCTTGAATTTCTTGATAAAAAGCCCTATTTGTGTTATTTTTGATTAAAAAGGCTTAAATTGGGCTTATTTGTTTTCTTAAGTTTTGGCACTTATCATTTTGGGTTTAGGTTTACATTTCCAAATTATATTATTTTTGACTTATTTTTAAAAAAACTAATGGATTTTCCTTTGTTTAGAGTTTAGGAATTTCTACAATCTTTTCTATTTTCCATTCTTTTTTCATTTAATAAACGATAAATTTTTAATATTTTCATTAAAATAGTATTATTTTGTAATATTTTATTTAAAATAAGTTCATTAAATCATATTTAATCTAATTGGGCCTAATATAATCTTATTTGTTATGGTTTAATCTCAAGACATTGGAATGAAATGCATTTGCTTTTAATTTGAATTGGGTGATTTGGGCCGTTTTAAGCCATTTAATTTTTCGCATAAAAATGCTTATTTTTCTTATTAATACTAAATTATTGCTTATTTTTGAATAAAAACATTTATATAATAGTTATTTCAAAATAATAACTGTCAATCTCAAGTATTGTACTTATTCAATAAAATTTTATTGAAAAATTTTTTACAATTTTGGGGTTGTCATACAAAAATTGAAAATTGGACTTTGTACGAACAAAGGGTGGGGAAATCCTGACAATTTATCGACAAGCATGTTTTCATGATGATGATAAATTTTTTGATGGAAAATTCAATAGATTTCATTTGACTGTAAAAATCTCCCTTTTACAGGATATGCCTATGATTTCAATTTCTCCAATGATGATGAGTAAGTAATTCCTGATTTAAACTACATTTCCTCAAAAAATTCAAGATTCGCCGACTTCACGCATGTCGTGGGAAGTTATGGAGATCTATCACGCCTAAATGAATTAAAAAACACGCCTAATTTAAAAATTGCTTTAACCGGGAATTAACCTATACTGGACATTTGTGGAATATCTCACGATTTAAATCTCCTCAACCGGGATGTTTCAAACCTAAAATAAAAAGAAATCTATGAAACCCGAAAAACAACACCCTTTAAAACCTAAAAAGAAAATGGTAAACAAAGCACATTAAAGGGTTAAGTTTAACTTAACCTCCCATTTTTCTTTTTAATTTTTCATGATAACTATTTTTTTACAAACTCAAATCATTTTTAAGGTCTTTGATGAGCAAAATTTATATAATTTCTAATTTAAATCTTATTTTAAAGAATTTTATATAGGTTAAGTAAATGTTTGAGATTAAAGCAAAAGATGGAAAAGGCCGTGTGGGTGTTTTAAAGACCAAACACGGTGATGTAAAAACTCCGGCATTGATGCCTGTTATCCACCCTCGAAAACAGGCATTGGATGTAGGCAAATACGGTGCAGATATCGTAATCACTAATGCTTATCTGATTTATAAGGACAATGAACTGAAGAAAAAGGCCGTTGAGGAAGGTCTTCATAAGCTGATTAACTTTGATGGACCGATCATGACCGATTCCGGTTCGTTTCAGCTGTCCGTTTATGGGGATGTGGAGATAACAAACAAGGAAGTAATCGAATTTCAGGAACTGATCAAAACCGACATCGGAACAAGCCTGGACATTCCGACCGCCCCTTTTGTTGACAGGGATAAGGCAGAAAGTGATATGGAAATCACTCTCGAAAGGGCTCGCGAAGCAATAGAATATAAAAAAGAGCAGAATATGGAAATGCTTTTGAATTCTGTTGTTCAGGGTTCAACATTTCTGGATTTGAGAAGAGAATGCGCAAGGGAACTGTCCAAATTGGATGCCGACCTTTATCCTATAGGTGCAGTCGTGCCGCTTATGGAATCATATCACTATAAGGACCTTGTGGATGTGGTCATGAATTCGATGAAGGAGCTGTCAGATACCGTTCCCCGCCATCTTATGGGAGCCGGCCATCCTATGATATTTGCATTGTGCGTTGCAATGGGATGCGATTTGTTCGATTCCGCAGCTTACATATTATATGCTGAAGATGACAGGCTTTTGTCAACAAGAGGCACATTCAAGCTGGAAAACCTGCAGGAAATGCCGTGCTCATGCGAAGTGTGCACCAAATACACTCCGGATGATTTAAGGGCAATGCCAAAGGATCAAAGAAGGGATTTGATTGCCCAACACAATTTGCATGTCTCATTTGCAGAGCTGAGGTTAATCAGACAGGCCATTCATGATGGTAACCTGATGGAACTTGTTGAAGAGCGATGCAGGGCACATCCTGCACTTCTTGAAGCCCAAAGGCAGCTTGGAAACTATACAATGGATTTGGAAAAATATGAACCAAGAAGCAAAAAGTCAGCATTCTTCTACACCGGTCCGGAATCCCTTTGCAGGCCGGAAGTCCTGAGGCATATGCAGAAGCTACGTGAAATGCCTAAAAAGAGGGACTTGGTGATATTGCCTCCAACAAGGAAGCCATACTCCAAATTCGTGTCCGGAAAGCTTGGCGAGTTTTATATCTATGGGTCCGAACAGGAACTGGATTTGGAAAACACTGATTTCATGGTATTGGACATACCTTTCGGATTGATTCCATTGGAAATCGATGAGGTTTATCCGTTGAGTCAAAATGACGCTCCAAAAACCCGTGATGTGGACAGCATAGAATTCTTGGAGGATTTCCTGAATGAGTTTGTTGAATACTATGAGCAGGTCCTGATCCATTCAAGGGTTATCAGGAATCTTGAAATCGGATTATACAACAAATCAATATCCTCAGAGGAAATCAGATATAAGAAGGATGATGTCAAAAAGGTCAAGGCCATTGCGGATTATCAGTTTGGTCCTGGAGCCGGCGAAGCTTTGTTTTCAGGAAACATCAACATAGAAAAAAGTAAAAAAACAGGAAAAATAAGGCACGTTTATGACGGAAAGGTTCTGATAGTCAATATGAGGGCATCCGATTCATATCTGATATTGTCAAAGGAAGGTGCTAAAAGGCTTCACAATGCAATGCAGTATCCAAAAAACAGGGTTGTTGTCAACAAGGACTCAGAACCGTTTGCACTTGATGGAAAAAGTGTATTCTGCAAATTTGTAGTTGAATGTGATGAGGGCATACGTGCCAATGATGAGGTTCTGATTGTCAATGAGCAGGACCAGCTCCTTGCCTATGGAAAGGCGCTCCTTGGTGCTTGTGAAATCGAACAGTTCAAAACAGGACAGGCCATCAAAACCCGTAAAGGTATGGGGAAGTGATATTATGAGCGATAACGATAAGGTAAATACAGGTCATCATATTGAAGACAAGGAACTTATTAAAAATGCAAGAAAACCTGTTGGCGAGCTTGGCCATCAGATACTTGACAGAATGAACGAATCCCATGAGAGCATGGCTCAGTGGGGAGTGACTCATTTTGAAATTCAGAAGGACTCAAAAATCCTTGATATCGGTTGCGGCGGTGGAAGAAACATAGAAAGGTTTGCCGCACAGATATCCGATGAGGGAAGGGTCGTCGGAATAGACTACTCCGAAGTCAGCGTTGAAAAATCCATTGAATTGAACAGGGACGCCATTGACAAAGGCATTGTCAACGTGCTGCAGGGATCCGTTTCAGACATGCCGTTTTATGATGAGACATTCGATATTGTAACCGGATTTGAAACAATTTACTTCTGGCCGGACTTTATCAATGACCTGAAGGAAGTCAACAGGGTTTTGAAGAAAGGCGGATTGGTATTTTTCTGTAACGAGGCAGTCTACAGGGAAGGTGAAATGGAAAAATATGATGATTTGGTTGAATTGCTGGACATGAAAATCTATTCTGAGGATGTCTTAAAGGAATCTCTTGAAAATACAGGTTTCAAGGATTTCAAGGCATTTGTCGATGAAGAAAATGATTGGATTTGCATTACTGCAATAAAAATCTGATTTTTTTCTATTTTTTCATGTTTCAACGAAAACTTTATATATCATTAAAACATAAGTTTATTTGTTGTTAGTTTTTATGCGCCGTTAGTCCAGTCTGGTTAAGATACTAGCCTGCCACGTTAGTGACCCGGGTTCAAGTCCCGGACGGCGCACTTTTTACACATGCAGTCGTGGTATAGTCTGGTTATTACTTGGGCCTTCCAAGCCTACAACCCGGGTTCGAATCCCGGCGACTGCATCTTGATTTATCTATTTTTTTTAAAAAATCTTTTTTTGTTTTAAAATGCTTTATTTTTAGTTACTTTTATATAATAATAAGAATAAAATATTAATAATTAAATTGATTTTTAATTTATTTCAATATTATAATTTAAGGTGATTTAATGGTAGGAATAGTAGGATATGGGGCACATGTGCCATCATATAGAATAAAGGTAGAAGAAATCGCTAAAGTGTGGGGAGATGACCCTGTTGCTTTATCAAATGGATTGGTCGTTAACGAAAAGTCCGTACCTTCTCCTGATGAAGACACTGCAACTATTGCAGTTACTGCTGCTAGATATGCTCTAGCAAGAGCTCAAATTGATCCCTCAAAAATAGGTGCTGTTTATGTTGGTTCCGAATCACATCCATATGCAGTTAAACCGACTGCTTCCATTGTAGCTGAAGCGGTTTGCGCAACTCCAAAATTGACTGCTGCTGATTTGGAATTCGCTTGTAAGGCAGGAACAGCAGGTATTCAAATGACAATGGGTCTTGTAGAATCAGACATGATTGAATATGGATTGGCTATTGGTGCTGATACCTCACAAGGTGCTCCTGGTGACGCTTTGGAATACACTGCATCCGCAGGTGGTGCAGCTTACATTATCGGTAAGGAAAACACAATAGCTGACTTTAATCACACATGCAGTTTCACTACAGACACTCCTGACTTTTACAGAAGGGAAGGTCAACCTTATCCGTCTCACGGAGGACGTTTTACAGGTGAACCTGCTTACTTCAAGCATGTATTAAGCGCAGCGAAAATGCTGTTTGAAGAAACCGACACAAAACCTGAAGATTACGATTATGCATGTTTCCACCAGCCAAACGGTAAGTTCTACTTGAGGGCCGGTAAGAAATTAGGATTCACATCTGATCAAATAAAACAGGGATTATTAACTCCTAATATTGGAAACACTTATTCCGGTGCAGTGCCTTTGGCATTATCTAACATTTTAGATATTGCTGAACCTGGTGACAACATATTTGTCATCTCATACGGTTCAGGTGCAGGAAGTGACGGTTTTTCAGAAAGAAGAGAATTAGCTCCAAAAACACAAAGCATCATTGATCAAAAAACCTATGTTGATTATGCTGTGTATGCTAAATTCAAAGGTAAAATTAAAATGTAAGGGGGCTTAAGAATGAGAGATGTTGCGATTATCGGAGTTTCACAGACAAAATTTGGTGAATTATGGGATTCCTCATTTAGGGATTTAATTGCTGAAGCTGGTTTAAAAGCTATAATAGATGCAGATATTGGCGGTGACGACATTGAAGCAATGTATGTTGGAAACATGTCTTCAGGACTGTTTGTAGAACAGGAACACATTGCTGCACTTATTTCCGACCATGTAGGTCTTAATCCAATTCCAACCACAAGAGTAGAAGCTGCTTGTGCATCAGGAGGATTGGCGTTAAGGCAGGGAATCATGGCGGTTGCATCAGGTTTCCATGATGTTGTAATTTCTGCAGGTGTCGAAAAGATGACTGATGTGGTTGACGCTACACCTGCTATTGCTACAGCATCAGATCAGGAATGGGAAGCTCAACAAGGTGCTACTTTCCCATCATTATATGCAATGATTGCAAAAAGACACATGTACGAATACGGTACAACCCGTGAACAATTGGCACAATTTTCAGTGGTTAACCACAAGAATGCATCCAAAAACCCGAATGCACAATTCCCATTTGAAGTATCAGTTGATAAGGTAATCAACTCCACCATGGTTGCAGACCCATTGACACTCCTGGACTGTTCCCCTGTAAGTGACGGAGCAGCAGCAATTGTTATGGTGCCTGCTGAAGATGCTAAAAAGTACACTGACACTCCAATTTATGTAAAGGCTTCTGCACAGGCTTCTGGAACATTAACATTACACGACAGAAAAGATTTGACTACCATTGAATCCACAAAAGTGGCTTCCAGAAAAGCTTATGAAATGGCAGGTGTAACAACCAAAGACATTGACTTGACTGAAGTTCACGACTGTTTCTCCATCAACGGACTTTTAGCCGTTGAAGATCTTGGATTTGCCGAAAAGGGTAAAGGAGGAATAGCTATCGAAGAAGGACAAACTGAAATCGACGGTGACTTCCCAATCAACACTTCCGGTGGTCTTAAGGCACGTGGACACCCGTTAGGTGCTACAGGTATCGCTCAGGCTGCAGAAGTCGTATGGCAACTCAGAGGAGAAGCCGGCGGACGTCAGGTGGACGGTGCAGAAATCGGTATGACCCACAACATCGGTGGTACAGGAGGTACTGCAGCTGTACACATTTTCGGAAGAGATTTATAAATCTCTTTTACCTTTTCTTTTTTTTATGATACTCAATACAGGCACAAGGACTGACATTCCAGCTTTTTTTTCTAAATGGTTCCTGAACAGGATTGAGGAGGGTTTTGTTTTAAGCAAGAACCCCTACAACAATCAGATTTACAAATATAATTTCAATCCGAAGACTATTGATGTCATGTGTTTTTGTTCTAAAAATCCAAAGCCTTTGGTGAAAAATCTGGATAAATTGTCTGATTACAGGCAGTTCTGGTTTGTTACGATCAATCCCTACGGAAAGGACATTGAAGTTAATGTTCCCGATTACAGAAAGGTTATAAAAACATTTAAGGAATTGTCCGAGATTGTAGGAATCAATGCAGTGTCCTGGAGATATGGCCCGATATTCATCACTGAAAAGTACAATCTTGATTTTCACATTGAAAAGTTTGAGGAAATGGCATCTGAACTGCATGAATACACTTCAGACTGCACAATAAGTTTCATTGATTTGTATCAGAAGGTTTTGAGGAACTTTTCCGAAGCCCGTGAAGTTACAGTTGATGAGCGATTAATAATTGGTGAAAATTTTGCAAAAATTGCAAATGAATACGGCATTCAGATGAAAACCTGTGTTGAGGGAACATTGCTTGACCAGTTCGGTTTCGATTCATCAGGATGCATGACCCAACAGGTGCTGGAAAAGGCTATTGGAAATAATCTAAAAGTCCCTAAAGGAAAATACCATAATCGAGAATGCAACTGTTTAATGGGAAGGGATATTGGATTATATAATACTTGCATGCATGGATGTAAGTATTGTTATGCGAATAGTCACGAAATTATCTACTACTTTTCTCTCACTACAGATTATAATATTCTTTTCTTCAGTAATTAAAGTTTTTGGAAATTCGTTCAAATCGTAGAATTTTAACATATATTCAGATATAAAATAAAAACATTGGTGAATGTATAGAAATAAAAATGTTGTCTTGAACAGTTATTATTTAACAGAATTGGCTGTATGATGCTGGTCAAAACACAAATAAGAAATGTTAATGTCACCAGATATAGTAAGTGATAACATGATAATAAACGTCGGCGGAAGAACAGATATAGTGAACTACTATACTCCATGGCTATTGAACAGGCTTGAAGATGGATATGCATATTCAAGAAATCCCTTTGCAAGGGAGAATGTTTACAAGTTAAGTTTAAATCCTGAAGATGTTGATTGTCTTCTGTTCTGCTCCAAAAACTACCAACCTATCCTGAAACATATAGGTGACATTGATGAAAAGTACAATATATTGTGCAACTACACGATTACTGCATACGGCAAGGACATAGAACCGAAAGTCCCATCAATAAATCAATCTATTAAAACGTTGAAACGATTATCCGATATTGTTGGTAGCAACAAGATTCTCTGGAGATATGATCCAATACTTCTTACTGAAAAATACACTGTTGAAAAACATCTGGAAACATTTGAATATATGGCAGAAAAGATCTCACCATTAGTTTACAGATGCATATTCAGCTTTGTGGACATGTACAAAAAAGTTGAAGAGAACATGCCTGAGATAATTCCACTTACTGAAGAAGATAAAGTGAAGTTATTGAAAGGGATTGGTGAGATATCGGAGAGATTTAATCTGTATACTCAATCATGTGCAACAAATGAAAGCTATGAAAAATACAACATTCATGCTGCAGGTTGCACAACTCGGGAAATTTTAGAACAGGCACACAATGTAGTTTATAAAAATGTAAAAGGAACAGGAATTAGAGAAAACTGTCACTGTATTCCATCAAGAGACATAGGGGCTTATAATTCCTGTTTAAGTGAATGTAAATATTGCTACGCTAATCGAAAACCTGAAATTCCAAAAAATGTTATAAAATTGCATGATGAGAAATCACCGTTGTTGCTAGGACACCTTAAAGAAAATGACAAACTAACAGATACGGAAGTAATAAAATATATTGAACCAAAACAAACTACTTTATTTGATTTTTAGATATTAAATTTTTATTTCTCATGATGCCTAAAATCAACACAAATTTTATAAAATTAATTTATCCAAGTCATCTTCCGATAGTTCAAGAGACCCTATAATTAACATATATATGAAAACTCATGTGATAGTTGTATAACTTTTGTTCTCTCTACACTACTTTTTTTGTCTCTTTCAAAAACTTGTGTGATTTGAATTTTCACTAGTTTTTGAGTCTCGAAATTTTTTCGTTTTATTTTTTCTTTATTTTTAATTTAAAAGCAG